>JAIRMO010000085.1 GCA_031258625.1 Spirochaetaceae bacterium
GCTGCTTCACATTCATAGACGGAAGAACCGGGAGGTTCCGCCTCCAGTATCGGATTCTCATGGTTAGATTTTTAGCATGAGGCATCCAACCCCTACGGTTAGAATTTTTAATGAGGCATTACAGGCCCCGCTGGAGCAGAATACGGCCCTGCGGCCCATACGCGTTTACTTAAAAGAGGGGTCTGACCCCAAAGGGATGTCTGAGGCGGCCAAGCGCGGCGGGGTAAGGTACGGGGAATCGGGTTATACGACGAGGTTAAAAATCGCCCCCATGGGGGCCGGGGGAACGGACGCATAGGGGACGCCGCCTGCCCCCCGGGCTTGCCGGATCTGGGTCTCATATTGTTCGATCAGGGCGTCTATCTGTTTATCGGACATGGAAAAATCTGCTGAAGGTTCCGGTCTTTTTTTAATCCGGCTCAACTGTTCGATAAGGACATCAAGGATCTTCAGTTTGTTGATGGTAACCCCGTGGGTCCCCTCGGGGGCGGGGGTTCCGGAGATATGTTTAAAGTGGGAATAAATATAATTACCGGGGGCTACGGGCAGGGACATTCTTCCCCCCCGGGATACACTGATGGCGTATCCTATACTGGGGACTCCCGATGATATACCCCGAATCATTTTTGCATCCTCCAATTTAAACGGTGGGGCAGGACCTTCTATCGGCAATGCCGGTCAAAAGCCTCATTTATAATATCGGATGGAGCCAAAAAAGCATGAGGGGGATTTGTTATAACCGCGCTGAACCGGTATATTTACAGATCCCGGTTGAGCCGGGTCCAGTCGCTTAAACGCCGTTCCAGGGAACGGATATCGTTTTTGGTACCATACCGGATCCGGTCGTGGAGGTAGGGGAGGATGACCCGCTCTTTAATGGCCGTCCAGCTCCGGGGGAGTATGTTGGGGGGCGAAAGAAAATCTTCCGGCGGCATATGCCCCAGGAGGTTTGGATAAAACTGGGGGAAAACATATTCCGTTACGGTCCTCAGCGCGGAAAAACCGTTTCCAATACCAAAAAAAGTCTCGGTTAACCGTTTATCCCGGCTTACTTCCAAGAGGTGGCGCTGGGTATCCTCCTGAAAAAACCACCGGACAAAAAGCATCGCCGCTTTTTTTGCCTTACCCTCTTTACAGATCCCCAGATAAACGGCTTCCTCCGATAGGGGGATATTGTTTTCTTCCGCGATCCAACGGAAATCGAGGTTTATCCGCTTTTCCTGGGTCAGGGTAAACAGATCCGCGCTGTTCATATAGGCAAAAAGGATCCGTCCCGACAGGGCCAGATTTGAGGGGGAATCGTAAAAGTATTTAAAAACAAAATCATCCTCCGCCCGGATCCCCCCGTTGACCTCTTCGATCCAGTCCCGGACATATACCATGGCCTGTTCCAGGGCTTCCGGATCCCACGCCAGAGGAGCCGCCTCCTTAAAGGATGCGTTAAAAAGGGTGGCCGTAATAAAAAGAAAATCATCACTCCAGGAGGGGGAAAAACCCATCCGGGAATAGATACCGTTATTACCGGTATTGTAGGCCTTTCCCAGGGTTTTAATTTCCTCCAAATTCACCGTAAAGGAATTGGGGAGCAGGTAACTGTTATTCCGGGTAAATACCAGGGCGGGAATATTGAATGAGACCGGCAAGAGGTATTGTTTCCCCTCGATATTACCCAGGGCCAAAAGGTGGGAATAAAAAGAATTTTTCAGCGTCTTCGTGTCTTTTTTAAACAGGTCGTCCAGGGGCCTGAACAAGATCCGGGTGGAGGCGTTTTTCAGCCAACTGCCGACAACCAGATCCGGCGATTCCCCGGAATTGGCAAGTTCCAAAGAAAGGGATTCAAAGTACCGGGTTTCCACCTTGTACTCGTTCTGGGTGGAGTTAAAATATTCCGCGTAAACGGCAAATTCGGGACGGTCCGTCCAAAGGGTAATGGTTTTGGATTCAAAACAAGCGCCCAAACAAAAAGGAAACAACAGGATAAAAAAGACGCCCGGATTCTTCATGGTTGTCCCAAGCGCCCGCTTATAGCTGCCCAAAGCTCATCATTACCTGGTGGAGCCGTTGTTCCAAAAGTTTAAAGGAGAAGAACCGGCGGCCCAATTCAAAGTTTTTTGCGCCCATGAGGGTGATCGCTTCGGGATTATCCAATATAACTCTGACGGTTTCGATGATCTCCGGGGTTACATAATTTTCCATGACCACCACGTCAAAATCCAGGGGTTCTATGTCTTCTTGAAAAATCGAATAACGGTTTACCAAAATCGGCTTTTTAAACCAAACCGCCTCCAGAAAGGCGTTGCCGAACCCCTCGTAGGTGGAAGGATAGGTAACAAAATCCGCGTTCAGATAACAGTCCCAGAGGCTGTATTTTTTCGCCCCCGATTCGGTTACCCCCCGGTCGGCGCCGATGATATCCGGCCGCACAATCACATCCACCCCAAGGAGGGCGGCGTAGTCCATGGTCCGCAGGAAATAATCGGACCCCTCGTCCCGTTCCTGATGGCTGATAAGGAGTTTCGCTTTCTTGTCCTTTAAACGGCCGGCAAGTTCTATGGCGTGTTCGATCCCCTTCCGGGCCACCACCCGGGTGGGCTGCAAAAACAGGGTCTCGTCAGGGGCGACCCCCAGATCCTGCCGCAGGGTCCGGCCGTAATCGTCCAATTCCGGGGGGGCCGTGTCAAAATCAAAAACATTGGGAATTATGATTGAAGAGAGCCCGCACCGGAAGGATAGTTTCTGCCGGGCCTCGGAATTAATCACCACATGATTTATCGTGTGCAGCCGGGGGGGAAAGGCCTTGGAAAGGTAATCCTCCACACAATTAACGAAAAACCGCTGCCGTTCCCAGGAAAAGTCGTGGTGATGGGCAATAACGGGGATCCCGGTTTCGGCGACATATTCGGTGATGGCAAGCCCCAGGGGAATATGCATGGGGATGGTCAGGGCGTTTTCGGTGATCAACAGGTCCAACTTAAAGGTGTTTACAAAGTCATAGAGGGCCTGTTTTAAACGGAAACGGACCGCCTGGATTTCCCCGGTCAGGGACTCTCCCCGGACGGTAGTTCCAAAACAACGCTCCTGGAGTTCCAGAATCTTCGGATGCCCAAAAAAAGCCTCGTCCGCCACTATGGATTTATCCGGGTCCCAGTCGGAACGCCCCGAAAAAAAATAACACTCATATCCCATTTTTTCCAACACCTGCCGCCATTTGACGGTCTCCAGGGATACCCCGTCGGTACCTTGAAAACGGGTGGAAATAAAACCAACACGGTATATATGGGTAGTTTTAGTTAAATACATTTCTCTATTATAAAAAAAAACACCGATTATAACCAGCGCCGCCGGATGATTCTCAGGAGGAAGAGGAAAAAAACTGCATCAGTTGGACAAAATAGTTGGTTCTTTTATAGACCTCCGTGATCCGTTGTCCGATGGGCGTCCTTGACGCGTAGCCTAATTCCTTCCAGTTCATGATAAGCTCGTGGGGGCTCTTCTGAAAATCTTCCGCCAGGTTTTTCAAGTGTTTTCCCACCACGATAAGGGATTGCGCGGCGGAAGTGATAAGATCCTGGGCCTCCTCGTTGATATTCCCGATAATACTATTGATGTACCGGACCTGCGTTTTATCCCGGTCCACCCTGAGCAGGGCGCCCTTGAGGCGGCTCCCGTTATCCCCCTTGTCCGACAGGGTCTCGTCCAATGCCAAAATCTCTTCGGTCAGTTCCATTACCTGGTGAAAACTGTCGGACATTTCCCGGGAGGAGGTGTTGTTGGTCCATTGCCCCCGGACGAGGAGGATGTCGCAGAGTTCCTGGACTTCCTTCTCCAGATAATCCACAATAAAGGCCAATAGATAGTTGAGCCCCAGGGCGTGGGTAAAGGTTTCCAGGTTTTTTTTGCGGTAAATTTCACCGTTTTTATCGGTATAGTATTGCAGCCGGGTAATATCGGAGGTCCCAAAAATACCCTTTGCCAGGGCCTCTATTTGGTCGTTCCGCTGGGTATTGACAATTTTGTTTATATAATCCTGGACTTCATTTCGTTTTATTTCAAGCCAGGAGTTCACCGCCTGCTCATTGGGGATTTTTGGTTTTACTATCCAGATAGGATTTTTGATTGAATATTGGACCGTCAGATCGATAATACCGGAACTTTTCACATCCCTGAGGTTTTGAAGCAAAATACTCCATTGTTCCGGGGGGATGAGGGGCATCTGGCAGGCTTTAAAGATAATAAAAACATTTTTCCAGTCCGCCACCGGCTCCAGGGCCCGGGAAACCATTTGAAAATTTTCCAAATCCTGAACCAGGGAATCCGCTTTTACGGCGGTGAATTTTGGGGGAACATCAAAATTTCCCGATCTTAAACTGAGATCGAATTTTCTTAACAGCATAAAAAAATCGAACCCCACAAACTGGATAAAGGCCAATATAAGATTGTAGCACCGGTTTGCCGTGTTTATCCGGTTCGCGTCAAAGGTATCGGTAAGCGTAAAAAGATCTTCTTTAAGCTGGGCGATAAGATCCTTGGGGGCCGTTATTCTTGCCCGTTCTTCGATAGCGTTCAGGTTGAGGCGCCGTACCGACTCTTTGGCGGTTTTGTCCATAAAGGCTTCGATGGTAATATGCCGTAACAGGGTTATTTTTTCCGTGTTCTGTAGAAAAACCTGGGCCGGATAAATGGTTTTGTATAGATCATAAAAAAATTGGGCAAAGGCCGGTTCATATTCCTCGGACTTCGGCTTGTAGAATTTTGAATATTTATTCTGGCCGATCTCTTTAAGCACCTGCCGTAATAAAATTTTTTTATCCGAATCAGGTTCATTGTCCCCGGAAATAAACGAAAATACCTTGCCCAAAAGATCTTCAGCCATAATTACCCCAAATTTAAAATACGAAGCGGCTGAAAAACCGCTGCTTTACAGCCGCTTCGTCCGTCTTAGAAAGGCCGGTCGGCTAAATACTTGTACTCTTTCCAGGTCCGGTCCACCTGGGCCTTGGCTTTGGCCAGGAGGGCGCCGGCCCGTTCCGGCGCGGCGGCCTTGAGGCTCTTAAACCGGACTTCCTTGTACATAAAGTCCTCAAGGGTCGTGGTCGCCTCTTTGGAATCAAGCTGGAAGGGATTTTTCCCCTGATCCTTGAGCCGGGGGTCGTAACGGTACAGGGGCCAGAGGCCCGAGGTAACCGCCGTCTTCTGCTGCTCCAGACCCCGGCTCATGTCGATGCCGTGGTTGATACAGTGGGAGTAGGCGATGATGATCGAAGGCCCGTCATAACTCTCCGCTTCCCGGAAGGCCTTGATCACCTGGTTCATGTTGGCCCCCATGGATACCTTGGCCACGTACACGTAGCCGTAACTCATGGCCATGGCCCCCAGGTCCTTCTTGGTGATGTCCTTACCGCCGGCGGCGAACTTGGCGATGGCCCCCACGGGGGTTGCCTTGGACATCTGCCCGCCGGTGTTGGAGTAGACCTCGGTGTCCAGGCAGAGGACGTTCACGTTCCGGCCCGCGGCCAGCACATGGTCAAGGCCGCCGTAGCCGATGTCATACCCCCAGCCGTCGCCCCCCAGGATCCACACGGAACGTTGGATAAAATGGTCCGCCAGGGAGAGGAGGTTTTTGGCGATGGGTTTGGTTTCGCCGGCCAGGGCCTGCTTCAACGCGTCCACCAGCTTCCGCTGTTCCTCAATGGCCCCGTCATCGGCCTGGGTATTGGCGAGGAGTTTGTCGATGAGGGCAGGCTGGACCCCCGCGGCCTTGGCCTGGACGGCCACTTCCCGGGCGTGTTCCGCCAGCTTATCGCTCGTGAGCCGCATCCCCATGCCGAACTCGGCGGCGTCCTCAAAGAGGCTGTTGGACCAGACCGGCCCCCGGCCGTCCGCCCGCCGGGCGTAGGGTGTGGTGGGGAGGTTCCCGCCGTAAATCGAGGAACAGCCCGTGGCGTTGGCGATCACCGCCCGGTCGCCGAAGAGCTGGGAGAGGATCTTCACATAGGGGGTTTCCCCGCAGCCGCCGCAGGCGCCGGAGAACTCAAAGAGGGGCCGCTTGTAGGCCAGACCCTTGACCGAGGCAAGGTTCAGCTCCTCCGCGGGAACTTCGGGCAGCTTGAGGAAGTAATCCCAGGCCGCGGCCTGTTCGGCGTGATAGGCCGGGTCGTCGGCGTAGGACTTCCAGGAAAGGGCCTGGGGTTTGGCGGGATCCTTGGACATGGGGCAGATATTAAGACAGACCCCGCATTCCATACAATCCTCGGCGGAGATGATAAGGCAGGTCTTTTTACCATCCACCGGTTTCGGCCGGATCGCCGCGGTCTTAAAGCCCTTGGGGGCCGCCGCGGTTTCGGCGTCGGTGAGGTTTTTCATGCGGATACAGGCGTGGGAACAAACCGCCGCGCAGTTGCCGCACTGGATACACACCTCGGGGTTCCACGAGGGCACCCGCTCGGCCACCGCCCGTTTTTCGTACTGGGTGGTGGCGGTGGGGAAGGTCCCGTCCTCGGGGATCTTGCTCACCGGGAGTTTGTCCCCCTCCTGGACGGACACCGCCCCCAGGGCTTCCCGGACCCAGGGGTCCGCGGCGGTGGCAAAGGGTTTTTTCATCCGGAGCTTGCCGTCCGCGGCGGCGGGGTATTTTACCTCCTCCACGGCGGAAAGGGAGGCGTCCACGGTGGCGAAGTTTTTCTGCACCACGTCGGCCCCTTTTTTACCGTAGGATTTCTCGATAAAGTGCTTCATCTCCGCCACCGCCTGATCATCGGGCAGTACGCCGGAAATTTTGAAGTAGGCGGCCTGCATGACCGTGTTGATCCGGTTCCCCATGCCGGTTTTCCGGGCGATCTCCGCGGCGTTGATCACGAAAAATTTGAGCTTTTTATCGATGATCCGCTTCTGGGCTTCCAGGGGGATTTCGTTCCAGACCTCCGCCGCGCCGTAGGGGCTGTTGAGGAGGAAGGTCCCCCCCTCCTTGGCGTTGGCCAGCATATCCAGGGTTTCCATGTA
>JAIRMO010000107.1 GCA_031258625.1 Spirochaetaceae bacterium
AAAAATATCCGATGAAGATTTCGCAACGATTAACCTGGTGAAAATCGCACCGTTTGAATCATGGAACTACCGTATCTTACCTCAATGATTTGTTCATGTTATTGTTGAACTGTTCCTAATCCTTCCAAATGGCATCATCCTGAAAAACAAGCGGATTACCATTTGCAACCTTCCACCCGCCGTTGATATGCTGATAGGTATGGACATAATCAGTATGGGAGACTTGTTTATCTGCAATGCTGATAATGAAACGCTTTTTTCCTATGCGATTCCGTCATTACCCGACAAAATCGATCTTGTTGACAAAGCGGAGGAGTTAAACAGAGGTTCCGGCGCTGTTTAACATCCTTACCGCCGTCCCCGATGGCCCCCGAAGCAGTTTCTTCCCGAAATGGGATAAAATGTGATGCATTTTATCCTGATTGTTTACGCAATCAACCAACCCCGCCGCAGAGCGGACGGGATATGGTTGGTTCGAGAGGAAATTTATAGTACTGGGGGTTTACTACCCCGCTATCATCGGCAGAGGATTGAACCGCCCCAGAGGCTCCCCCGCCGGAAGGCGGGTTCTTGGGTATTAAACCCCCATCGAATAAAACCGTTTTATTCTATCAGATTTCAAAATAACCGCCATATCAAATTTTGAAAACACCCCGGGATACATTATAATTGTAAGAATAAACTCCTCAAAATAAGGAATGGGGGAATATTATTTCTATTTTCCGGCGCTGGAAATATTATAACGTTAGTAAAAAGGCCTTTCAAAGCTGCCATGAGGGTATAATTCGGCATAACATCCGGAGCCTGGTGATTATCAGCCTGACTTCGACCCTCGTCGTAATGCTTTTTTCATTTTATCCCCTGATAATTCAGAAATCGTGGTACAAATTTTTTATGTATATGGCTATTGGGGCAGGGGAATTCAGCATATTTTTATATGCCCAATGGCTACGGAGGCGCAGAAAAGGCCGGAATGCTTTTGTCTATGTGGGGATTATTATCTTTTTTGCCGGCATGATGTTTTTTTGCATCTATATCGGGATCATTGCCCGGCCGGAATTTCCGGCGGTTAATTTCTTAATTTTTTTTATGTACTCCCAGATCATCTTTGTGATAGATCCCCTTTGGAATCTTTTGATAAATAGTATAGCCATCCTGATGTTTTTCTGTTTTACCATAGAGGTTGTGCCCTTTTCTATATGGATCGTCGATTTGGTAAACATTATTATCGCGGGTATGATCGGTTCGATCTTTAGCTGGTATATGTCCTTTGTGTCTGTCCGGGAGATGCTGGCCGTTCAGCGCTTGGAGACCGAACGCAACCGCTTCCGGGAGGAGAGTATCCGGGATGAGTTAACCGGCCTTAATAACCGGCGGGATTTTATGGAGACGGTGAATTTTTACCTTTCCGTATGCCGGAACGTCCATCAAACCATCATCGTGATCATGCTGGATGTAGACTACTTTAAGCGGTACAACGATTTTTACGGACACCCCCAGGGGGATCTGGTATTACAGGCCATCGGCAAGGCCCTTAGAACGATCATGGAGGAGGAGCGGATTTACGCCGCCCGGGTTGGGGGGGAGGAATTTATCCTCCTGGGGACTGAAAACCGCCTGGCCGAAGTGGAACGGATCGCCATAAAAATCAGGCAGCGGATTATTGATCTTAATATTCCCCATGAACAATCCCCCATCGCCCCCTATGTTACCGTAAGCCTGGGGGTGTACCTCCTGCGGGGCGGTTCGGAGGACACGGTGGCGGAGTTATACAGCCGGGCGGATTTGGCCCTTTACGAAGCAAAGGCCCGGGGCCGGAACAATATTGTCCTCATCGATTCGATAAATAAAACCATACGGCCGGTGGAATTACTCCCCCCGGATCGGAATCTGGGCCGCCGTTAAGGCCCCCGCAGGGCTTGGCGGATGTTTCGTCTTTGCATAACCATTTACCCAAGTCCCGCGGGTCCCTCAGAAATTATTTGGGGACATATACCTCGGGGTTGTTGGCCTTCCCCGGGGAGGCCTTGCTGTTGGCGGTGATGTACCAATCGGCCTTGTTGTTATGGTCGGGAAGGGTTTCGTACCGGGAGATGCTCCTGGTGGTGGTGGCGTTTTTACTGGCCACCGCGTCTTGGATGCCCGGTACGCCCCCTTCCGCGGCGGTCCAGGCTTCCTGGCTGTTCAATAATTCCGCCACGGTCCGCATAAATTCCTTTTTGGCCCACTCGGTCTCGCTTTCGCAGAGTAAAACCGCATCCAGGATCCGGTCATCCTGATCCAGAAAGAACACCGCATCGGTTTTCCTGAGTTTTTCCGAATTCTCCGGGACCCAGAAGTCCCTGGCCGTGGGTAACGCTTCGGTCCCCCCGGAAGCGGCCAGGTCCGTACCGGTTTCGTTGACAAGCCCCTCTTCCAGGCTCCGTAAATGAATCACAATATACTCATTTGCCCCCACCTCCACCGGTGGAAATTCCCATACGGGAGTGTCCATACTGGTACTGGCCAAAAACAAACGCAGGGCTCCCAGGTTTCCGGGGGTTTTGGTTTTTATTTCCACAAATTCGACCTTGGGCTTTGAATATTCGGTACGGATTTCGGTAATGGTGAAGGAGGGGAGCCGGGCGTTCCGGGCCCTAAAGGGGACGAGTACGTCCAGGGTATTCCCCTCCGCATCCTCCACCAAAATATTGGCCGTTATCCGCTCCCCTTCCACCGCCGGACGATCCAGATATATCTGTACCGTCTTCCCCCCGGTAACGGACTTAATATTCAGGGTGGGATCGAAAAACAGGGATGATACTTCTACCGGCAGGGAGAAATGAAAGTCGATCTCCCCGGGAGAAACCGCCTTGTATCCCAGGAATACCGGCGCCGAGGCATTGACCCCCAACGCTTTTTGTATCGCCGATTCAGTGGAACACGCGCCCATGGCCCCGCAGAGCCCCGTCAAGACCAGGCACCATTTTAAGGGATTTTTTTTCATAAATACCTCCACCCTATTAATGGGTTTACCCTGCATCCCGCTTTAATCTCCCCCAAAAAAAACTCGGAATTCGGTGATTTTATCCCCGCCCGCCGGTGAAGTTTTGCGCCGAAACACCCTCCCCGGGCCCTAAACTTGACCCACAAATTTTTACCCCTATTGGTGGTCCACCATTTCGAATTGTGGAGATTTCAGCGGAATTTGTTTGAAAATTGAAGTTTTTGATCAACCCAGTAAAGCAAAACGGCCAGTCAAGCCCATATACTTTCTATGAGATCATTACGGGTATTAAAACACGGGGTGTGGTACGAAATCCGTACCCGCGTCAACAACCGGGAACCCCTGTTCCGCTTAGGGACAGGCGCCGCGGCGACTGTCCCCAATAAGGCCCTGGCGCTGTTCGCCCGGGTGTTCCG
>JAIRMO010000191.1 GCA_031258625.1 Spirochaetaceae bacterium
CATCAGGGCGGAACCGGCCCCGGTTTTTACCACCTTGGGAACCGGACATCCGGCGTTAATATCCACCGCGTCCGGATGATACGGGGCGAGGAGGATCGCCGCCCGGTACATCACCTCGGGATTGGAGCCAAAAAGCTGGATGGCGTACCGTTTTTCCTGTTCCCCCCGGCCCAGAAGAGCCGCGGTTTTTGCCGTGTCCCGCGTCAGGGCCTCGGAGGATACCAGTTCGGTATAGGTAAAATCCGCCCCCTGTTTAATGCAGACGGAACGGAACGCCCGGTCCGTATACCCCGCCACGGGCGCCAAAAAGAGGTTGCCCGGCAGGGTGAGGGAACCGACGGTTACCGGGTGATATAAACTCCCTTCACCTTCCCCTTTGCTCACTCGTTGGGCAGCCCAAAAAAGCGGTTGGAATTTTCCCACAGGGCGGCGGCCAGCGCCTCCCCATCGAGTTCCAGCATATCCGCCAGGAAACCGGCGGTAAGGGGAAGGTATTTCGGCATATTCCGTTTCCCCCGGTAATCCGCGGGAACCATAAAGGGGCTTTCAGACTCTATGAGGATACGATCCAGGGGAAGAACCCCTATGGTTTCATGGAGGTTCCGGGCGTTCCGGTAGGTCAAATTCCCGGCAAAAGAAAAGTACAGGTTCAGATCCAGGGCCTTCCGGGCATATTCGGCGTCTTCGGAATAGCAATGGAGTACCCCGCCTTTGGGGGGGAGCCGGTCCCGGAGTATGTCCAGCACATCGTGTCCCGCGTCCCGGTTATGGATAATCACCGGCATATTGAGTTTCGTGGCCAAATCGAGCTGGGTTATAAACAGCTCTATCTGGGATTTTTTATCCCCAAATTTGCGGTAATAGTCCAGACCTATCTCGCCCACCGCCACCACCCGGGGGAGCAGGACGCTTTGTTCTATGGTCTGGATCCAATCCTTTCCGGGACTTTGTACCTCCGAAGGGGACACCCCTACCGCATGGTATACATTTGCCGCGGATTTAAGATTTTCATATATTTTAGTAAAATCGTGAAGACTATTACATATAGAAACCAGCCGGGAAACCGAAACCTGACGGGCTTCCTGAATAACAATAAGTTGTTCAATAGGATCATCACAGATAAGCCCTATATGGGCGTGAGTATCAAAATATTGCATGGCTTTGTCCAAAAGAAATGATAACAGTTTTTCTAAACTGATTTATTTATATTATATCATAAGTTTTCAACTCTGTCAATAATAAAGAAAAAAACGCGGGATAAAAAGCCGGTCAAAATTTTTTCAAATTCCTTAAAAATAAGCCTTGATAAGCGGCAATTATATCCGATTATTATGAAACAACTGGTACATCTTAAGGAATGAATATCATGATAAAAATAGTCATCGTCGATGGTCTGGACGTATACCGGAACGATCTGCGATTGGTTTTATCTACCTATAATGATTTTGAAATTATCGGAATGGGAAAAGACGGCTATGAGGCCATTAAATTAACGGTGGATCTGCGGCCTGATATCATTTTATTGGATATTCATTTGCCTTTTATCGACGGAGTCAATGTCGCCGCCATATTAAAATACCGTTCCCCGGCCACTTCGGTGATTATTATGACGAATCTTGACAATAAGGAATATGTTCAGCAGGCAATTCGCAACGGAGTGGCCGGATATTTAGTAAAAGAAACCGACAGGGATTATTTGGCCGTGGTGATACGGGCCGTACACAACGGCGATTGCTTTTTATCCCCCAAAATAGTCTCCGGAATATTCCGTTGTATCTCGACCCCTTATAAAACCTCTTTAGGTGTTTCGAAAAATGACAGGGTTCAACTCTCAAACATATCCGATATTGAAATTCTGATTATAACCTATATCGGGCAAGGGCTTTCCAATAAAGAGATCGCCGAAAAACTCACGCTCAAAGAGGGAACGGTCCGTAACCATATTTCATCGATCCTTCATAAAACAAAGCTGCGGGACCGTACCCAAATTGCCATTCACGCCATAACCCAGGGGTTCACCGCCAATGAGGAACCGGTCAAAGGGGATGCCTTTTTACATAACCGGAAAAAATCCCTATATGACAGAGCCCCCGTAAGCGCGGACCCTATAAGGATCGCCAACATTCCGGGCTGAAAAGGACCGTCCTGCCCCCCTATTGCCGCCAATAATCCCGGGAAAAAAACACAAAGGCGGTCCATAATTCCAGCCTCCCGGCGATCATCACCAGGGAAAGCGCCCATTTTACGTATCCCGGTAACCCTCCGAATGTCGCCCCCGGTCCCGCCAGGCCGAAGCCCAGACCGATATTCCCCAGGGTAAGGAGGGCGGTACTCAGGGAAGAAAACACATCCCACCCGGCGGAGCTGACGATCAGGGTGGTGATCAGGATCATAAACAGGTAGAGGAACACAAATCCCGCCACCCCATAAACCACGTCCTTGCGTCCCACCTTTTTGTTTAGCCGTATGGTGAACACCCCCTGGGGATAGAGGAGCCGCTTCATCTCATTCCCCGCCTGTTTATAAAGGACCAGCATCCGCACCACCTTGATCCCCCCGGCGGTAGATCCCGAACACCCCCCGATAAACATGAGGAAAAAGAGGAGCCCCTGGGCGAGCGGGGGCCACTGGTTATGATCCGCGGCGGCAAAACCGGTGGAGGTTATGATGGTGGCGGTGTGAAAAAAAGCTTTCCTCAAGGACTCCCCAAGAGAAGCCGTCCCGGGTAGCAGGGAAAGGGTGATAACCCCCACGGAAACCAGGATTATCCTCCCGTAGGCCTTGGCCTCGCTGTTATTCAGGATATCCCGGTACTTGCCTTGGGACAAGCGGTATAAAAGAGAAAAGTTAAATCCCGAGAGGATCATAAAAACCGTACAAACCACCTCGACCCAGGGGGAGTTATAGGCGGCGATACTGTCGTTCCGGGTGCTGAACCCCCCGGTGGCTATGGTGGAAAAGGAGTGGGTTACCGCGTCAAACCAGTCCAGACCGCCGATACAGAGGAACAGGGTTTCCAGGGCCGTGAGGATCAGGTACAGGAACCAGAGGATCTTGGCGGTTTCCGTGATTTTGGGGGTGATCTTCTCCTTTTCAGGCCCGGTGGTTTCGGCCTTTACCAACTGGAACCCCCCTATACCCAGGAGGGGGAGGAGGGCCACGGTTAAAACCACGATCCCCATGCCCCCCAGCCAGTGGGTCATGGCCCGCCAAAAAAGCAGGGATCGGGGGATGACCTCCACATCGGCGATCACCGTGGCCCCGGTGGTGGTAAACCCCGATGCGCTTTCAAAAACCGCATCGGCCCACCGGGGAATGTGGCCGGAAAGGTAATAGGGGACCGCCCCCAAGAGACATATCAGAACCCAGGTAAAAAAAACCAGCAAAAACCTATCGGATGCGCTGAAACGGATCGGCTGTTTCCAGGTGAGGAACACCACGGGCAAGACCGGGAGCAGGACCAGCGCCATGGGCGCCATAAACGGCCGGATCATGTCCCCCTCACCATAAACCAGGGCGAGTACCAG
The DNA here is from genome assembly GCA_031258625.1 of Spirochaetaceae bacterium. GTDB lineage: Bacteria > Spirochaetota > Spirochaetia > Treponematales > Breznakiellaceae > JAIRMO01. The sequence goes on from JAIRMO010000191.1 coordinate 3,528, forward strand.
GGGAACAACCATGGTCAGGGCGAAGACCCCCAAGAGCAGCAGAAGAACCCGGAAGATCGTGGCCCATCTCATAGGGAAACACCAAAGAGCCGTTCGATTTCTATTTCACCGCTGTTTTTCGCGATCAGGACGATCCGGTCCCCCCGCCTAAAAACATAATCCCCCCGGGGAATAAAGGCCCCCTCCTCGCGGTTAACCAACATCACGAGCCCCCCGTTGGGGAGGCTGAAACCCGTGATAGGGGTGTCCGCCACCGATGCGTTGGGACCTATTTCAATCTCGATAATATCGATACTTCCGTCCCCGATACGGTGGACCCCCCGCACCCCTTCCCCCATGACATGGGACAGGATGGAATCCACCACCACCGACTTCATGGGGATCACCACGTCCACCCCGAGCTGCCGGGCTATGGCCGCATACCCCGAACCGGTAACCATGGCAATCGCCCGGCTGACCCCCCGGGATTTAAGGTAAATGGCGGCGATCATGTTCAGTTCCTGATCATTGGTGGCGGTGATGATCAAATCCAGATCGTCGATCCGTTCCTCGACAACAAAACTTTCATCGGAAATATCCTCGTTGAGGATCAGGGCCTCGGGAAACCGGGCGGCCAGGTCCTTGCAGAGATTATAATCTTCTTCAATAATGGTAATCCGGCGGTGGGCCTGGGGGACCAGGAATTTTAACAGGGAAAACAGGGCCGGTTTCTTCTTTTTCTCCGGCTCCGGTTCCAGGAGGCCCTCGGCGATGAGGGCCCCTACCCGGCCGCCTCCCACGATGCCTATTTTCCGCAGGGGTTTTTCGGAACGCCCGGCAAGGCTAAAAACAGCGCTCATCTCCTGTTCTTTGGTCATGATATGGATCCGGTCCCCCGCGGCAAGCACCGTGGCCCCCGTGGGAAGAATACTCTCCCCCTTCCGTTCCACCAGGGTAACCAGGCCTTCCCCCTTTACCAGGCTGCGGAAATCGGTAAGCCGGAGGCCGTCAAAGGCGCTTCCCGCGGCAATATCAATGGACCCCAATTCATAGGGGGTGTCGGCAAAGGCCAATACATCCCCCATGGCGCCGTGTTCAATGGCGCTTAATACCGACCGGGAAGCCTCCACGTCGGGGTGGACAAAAAAATCGATCCCCAAAATACGTTCCCCGGACCGGTTCAGCTTGACATAATCATCGTTCCGTACCCGGGCGATTTTGATTAAATCGGGATGCCGGGAGGCGGCCAAGCCGCAGATGATCATATTAACCTCATCGGAATCGGTAACACAGACCAGGGCGTCGGCCCGGGCGATACCGGCTTCTTCCAAGGCGTTGATGCTGTTCCCCTCATCCCGGAGGACGAGGCAATCAAGCCGGTTGGAGGCGTGCCGGGCCCGTTCCTCATTGGATTCAATCAGGGATACGTCGTGTTTTTCCTGTATAAGGTACCGGGCAAGCTGGGTACCGACCATACCCGCCCCGACTATAACGATACGCATATTTCTTTATTATATTATATCACCGTCTACTATTTCCAGAAACCCCGGATAGGTAACGGCGGCGCTTTCCGCCCCCGCTATTTCCACGGGCCCCGCGGCCCCCAGGGCCGCCACGGCCAGGGCCATAACCACCCGGTGATCCCCCCGGCCGTCCACCGCGCCGCCTTTAAGGGAGCCGCCGGTTCCGTGGACGACCAGCCCGTCGGGGCGTTCTTCACATAAAACCCCCAGGCGCCCCAATTCCCGGGCCATTACCGCGATCCGGTCCGTTTCCTTGATCCGGGCATGGGCCACATTGACCAGGGCGGTGGGCCCCTCCGCGTAACTCGCCGTAACCGCCAGGGCGGGGAGCAGGTCCGGGGTGGCGTTCAGGTCGAATTCCCCCCCCCGGAGCGCTCCGGTCCGGGATACCGTGAGGTGCCAGGCACTGTTTTGCGGCTCCTTTGTCCAGGCGACCTCACAACCCATGCGGGAAAGCACGTCGAAAAAAACCTTATCCCCCTGGGGATCCTCCGGGTTGAGGCCGAGGAGGCTCACCGGCCCTCCGGTAACGGCGGCGGCGGCGGCGGGAAAGGCCGCGGAGGAAAAGTCCCCCGGAACCGGGCCGTGGAGGGGCCGGTATCGCCCGCCGCCGGGGACGCGGAAAAAAGAAAAATCCCCGCCGGTTTCATAGGGGACGTTTTGGGCGTCCAGGTACGACAGGGTAAGTTCAATATAGGGTTTTTCGTTGAGGAGGGGTACGTCGATTTCGGTGAGGGTCCCCGCCGGGGCCAGGGGGGCCGCCAGGAGCAGGGCCGAAAGGTATTGGCTGGTGGGACAGGGGAGGCTCACCCGGCCGCCTTTCCAGGGCCCTTCCACGGTAATGGGGGTACAGCCTTTTTCGGAAGCGGTCCGCACCCCCAAGGCGGCCAGGGCGTCTAAAAGAGGGCCGGCTCCGCGCCGGGCGATTTGTGCATCCCCGGTAAAGGTTACCGGAGCCGTTCCCAAGGCGGCGGCGGCCAGGGCGAGAAAAAGGGTGGTTCCGGAATTCCCCACATCACACATCACCGGGGAAGACGGGAAGGACAACCCGCCGTCCCCCGCGCCGATTCCCCGGACCGTCCAGCGGAGGAGCTTTTTCCCTTCCCCGTCCGGGGGATTGGCGCAGAGGCCGCCGGCGGAACGTTCCTCGATGATCTCCGCCCCCAGGGCCCGGCATACGGCCACACAGGAACGGGCGTCCAGGGAATCCAGCGGATAGGCGATCTCCGAAACCCCCTCCCCCAGGGCCGCCAAAAGAAGCCGCCGGATGGTGTGGGACTTGGATGCCGGAAGCCGGAAAACCCCGGAAACCCGGTGGGGGCGTATCACCGCGCGCATGGTTTTAGATTACCATAAAACGCCGGGAAAGGGAAGACCGGGGCTGTTATTCCCATGATAAACGCATAGAATCGTCTGCCGCCTGGTTACCGCTTGTCTAGCGGAAAAAAGGCTCCCGCGGGAAACGCGCAAGGGATTGAAGCGGTATAATTTTTTGGCAGACCTGTCTGCCAAAAAATTATTTAAGCGGAAAGCCCGGTTTCCGGCGCTTTGCGCCGGAAATG
>JAIRMO010000115.1 GCA_031258625.1 Spirochaetaceae bacterium
CCGTGCATTCTAAGGGGGCCGCCTGGCAGGGGCCTGAACCCCCCTATGGGGGGGCCTTGAGGGAAGAGATTTTTTACCCTATGATAAGGCCATGGAAGCCCCGGTACGTCTTTTGGTTCCCAACCCCTTTGGGGCGCCGATCTATTACCGGGAGACCCTCTCCAGTACCATGGATGAGGCCCGGTGGCTGAAAACTCAAGGGGAACCCCACGGGACGGTAATCTGCGCCGGCCTCCAGGAGGCGGGCCGGGGCCGGAAGAACCGGCCCTGGAGCGCGGCGGCGGGGGAAAGCCTCCTCTTTACCATTCTGTTGCGGTACCCCCGCCCTTCCGCCCTGCCCCGGGCCATAACCCTTAAGGCGGGGCTCGCCCTTTCCCTGGCGGTGGAGGATTTTGCCCCCCCTCTTTTGGGCCGGGTCCGGGTCAAGTGGCCCAATGACCTCATGATAGACTCCCGGAAAGCCGCGGGGGTCCTCACCGAGGGGGATGGGGAAACCGTTTATATCGGTATCGGGGTGAACGTGGCCCAAACCGTTTTCCCCGAAGCCTTCCGGGCCAAGGCCACGAGTTTGACCCTGGCCCTGGGGGACCGGGCGGCCTTGGGGCCGAAAAGCCGGTTCCTCCTCCTGGGGAAGATCCTCCCCCGGCTGTATCGGGAACTCGACGCCCCGGAAGCCGGGGATGGGTCTTGGCGGGGGCGGCTTGAGGAACGGCTCTATCGGCGGGGCCGCCCGGTCCGGTTTTTCCCCGGCGGGGCCGATTCGGGTCAGTTGGTGGAAGGAACCCTGGAGGGTATAGGCCCCGAAGGGGAACTCCTCCTTATCCCCCAAGGCGCCTCCGGTTCCGTGCCCTTTACTACCGGGGAACTGGATGTGTATACCGCTTCTCCGGAATAACCCCGCGCCTTTTCATTTGAAATTTTTTTGAAACAGGCTCAGTTATCCTATTTCTCCAAAAGCGGCATGGTAAAGCTGTTCCAGAAGGGAGAGTATTTTATTACCGTATTCCTTATCCACAGCCCAGGTTCCAACCAGGTCCTGGATCCGCGGAACCGATCCGTATCGGACCCAGCGGTAACGGGGATCCACCAGGGTCTGTTTAAGGGGTTCATTGGAGGCGTAGGCCTTGAGATGCTGGATATGGGCCCGTACCCCGGTACGGGGATCAGGGAATTGTTCCCCGGGCTTGTCGGGGCCGAGGGCGCCGAGGCCGCAGAAGTTGTTCATGTCCGGTTTTACCAGGCCTCCGAAACGGAGAAAACCCGTTTCCAGGCACATCTGGGCAAAGGCGATATCGTGGTTCACCTCTTCGATAGCGGCTTCTTCCACGTAGATTTTGGCTAAAGAAAGAACAAAATCACCGTCCGCCTGGGGGTTCGCCCGTTCCAGGAAGGCAACGAGTTTCTCCGGTTCTACAATACCCTTCCCCAGGATCAGCTCCGGTACGGGGGGAATGGAGGGCTTTTCCACCGGAGGGGTTTCAGGTTCCGCCCTCCCGGTCACGGGGGGGGATATTTCAGGTTCCGTCATTTCAGTCACGGGGGGGGGGCTTTCGGGCCCCGGCGTTTGGGCCGGAGGAGGGGTGGTACAAGAAAAAAAAACCACGAAGAGGCTGAAAAGAAGGATACATAAGTGTTGAAGGTATTTCTCCATATCAATTTATCGGTTTTTTTTATGTTTGTTGAAGTAGTATTCAGGAGAGAACCATATATACGGTATGAAGAAAGATTATTTTTCAGTCCGTGATACCGGGAGCGGAAAGTTCTCCGTATCCGGGCCCCGTTCCCTGCCCTTGTCCCAGCGCCCTCGGGAGCGGCTTATCAAATTTGGGGCGCAAACCCTGTCGGACCGGGACTTGTTGTCCATACTCCTCAACACGGGGATTAAGGGAAAAAACGTCAGCGCCCTGGCGGAAGAACTCCTTGATCGTCTGGAACAGGATAAGGAAATTCCGCCGGTTAAGGAACTAATCCAATTGACCGGGTTAGGGGAATCTAAAGCCAGCGCGATAGCGGCGATGCTCGAATTCGGCCGGCGGCGATGGGGGATGACGGGTATCAAAATCTCCTCCCCCATCGATATTTTTAATACCGTGCGGCACTATGCGGATCGCCGTCAGGAACGGTTTATCTGTCTTTCCCTGAACGGCGCCCATGAGATCCTGGCGGTCCGGGTTGTTACCGTCGGCCTGGTGAACCGGACCATCATCCATCCCCGGGAAGTATTTGCCGATCCCATTTCGGACCGAAGCTGCGCGATCTGCGTGGCCCACAACCATCCCTCCGGGGAGCTTAAACCTTCCATGGATGACGATGACGTTACCCTAACCCTCTGGAATGCGGCAAAGATCCTGGGAATCCGGTTTTTGGATCATATTATTTTTTCGGCCCTCGCCTATTTCAGTTACAGTCAGACGGGCCGGCTGCCCAAGGGAGGGGATGGATCTGCCCTGGATGCTATAAAATGCCGAGTTTTACCCCGTTAAGCGGCCGTCCCGGTTACAGCGATCAGGTCCAAATAGAGTCGAGGGCCGAAAGTATACGTCTGCGGCGGTCATAGGCTCCAAGGCACACGCCGGTTGCGTCGCTTTCCTATCGAAGGTTTTGTTGGGGCGCGGCCCCGTTCTTTGGGGTTAATAGGGGCAGAGCCCCTTCCGCGAAACAAACCACGCCGTAGCAGACGATCTGCCCCTCGTCTCCCCGGGCGATTACCGGAACATCCGGCATCACCGAGGTCCGGGTAGTATGCAAAAGGCCGCTTTGCAGGACCGCCGCGGTCAACGCTCCCCCGCAGGCGCTGATCCTCCGGTCGTAGATCGCCGCAGTAAGGGTTTCCTGGTCTTTTTCCCGCAACAATCGTACAAATTCCGCTGCCTGGGCGAGGGCGTTTTTTTCGTCATGGCTTTTTGAGAGCCCCGTGGATATAACCAGCAGGGTGTTTCCCATGAGGGGTTCCAAGATGATCCGTAAGGCCCGGGCCAGGGCGGAAATCCGGGACGGCTTGATACCGCCCATAAGTATGGGGATGATGGCGGCCTGGGGGAAACAGAATTTAACAAAGGGCAACAGCACCTCCACCGAGTGTTCCTTTAAGTGGGGAATGTCATTTATCTCAAAATAGGTACTACAGGAGGCCAATTCTTCACTGAGTTTTATATCCACCGGAAGCCTTCCCAGGGGGGTCTTAAAAAAGGGTGAATCGGAAAAGAAAATCCCCTCTTCATCAAGGACATGGATAGGGCCGAGGATGACCACCCGGGTGATATCCTCATTTCTCGGCTTACCCATCCCCGGGGCCGCGGAAAAGGCCGTTGCCGCGACCTGCCCCGATAGATCCCAGGCGCCGTGGGGGGCGACGATAGCCAGGGCATGAGTACCGGCTCCTTTTTTTAAGCCAAAAGATCGGAGCCGGCTTTCCGCCGCCCGCTTTTCCTCAGGATAAAATAAGCCTGCCACAACCGGTGAACGGATTTTTTCTTTTGAGGAAAGTCCGGAATACCCCATTTTTTAAGTATAGGTTTTCCCCTTGTCCCATGCAAGTATGGAAGCCGGTTATTTTTCTATTCTGCACTGTTCCAGCTCCCGGAGGCGTTTTTCCTCGATTTTTACATGCAAATTTTTCTCCTGGGTGGGGATGACTAACCCCCGGGGACCGTTTTTTGCCCGGCGGAGATATTTAACCGGGGTGTAAAACAGGTTTCCTTCACCGTTGTTACGACCCTTGGAATAAAAAACCGCCAGGTTTCCCGCGTCCAGCAGAATGTCCAGGGGGACCGATTTACCCGGCCGTTGTTTAATAAACACATAGGAGCCGGGATAGTCCCGGACGTGGAGCCAAAGGTCATTTCCTTTGACGTGTTTTCTCAGGAGGGCGTCGTTTTCCGCCGCGCTCCGGCCCACCATGATAAGCCAGTCCTTGTCACGGAAAGAAAGGCCCGGCCGCTGCCGGTCCCCCTTGGACACGGGTTTTTGCCCCCTGGTCCTGATGAGTTTTTGGAGCTGCAGGGGATTGGTTTCCGCCAGGAGTTTTGCCCGGTTCTTTTCCAGTTTCTCCTTTTCCCTTTCCCCGGTCTGTATCTGTAACCGTACCTCGGCAAGTCCGTTTTTCGCCTTCCGGTATTGTTCGTAGTAGGATTCCGCCTGGGCCGCAGGGCTTTTCCCGGGATCCAGCCGCAGCCGTATGGTCCCCGGGGCGTAAAAATTTTCCGCCTCAAGCCAGGCGTCCCCGGGGCGGATGTTCCCCAGGTTTGCCAGGATAATATCCCCGTAGTTTTTTAATTGATCCGCGGTCTCGTAATCCGCCTCTTTGGCCCGGAGTTTTTCCAGGGATGCTTCAAGCCGTCCCCGACTGTTTTCAAAACTCCGGCGGACCTGTTCCCGAAGGGCTTCCAGGGAGAGCCCCCCTCCGTGTTCCGCATACCAGGCGTCGATCTTTTCATTAAAAGAAAGATCCCCGGGGATTTCCCGGACCGTATAGACCTGTTCCGGCGTTTTTTCGGTCCTTCCCGCCAGGTCCTCTTCCGGCGTATACCGGCCGCCGGTAACTTCTCCCCGTCTGGGGAGCCGCCGCATGGCGTCCAGGACCGTCCCGTCTTCGGCGGTAACGACAAAATTGGCCGCGTTGGACCAGAGCCGCAGGTAGAGGCGGTAGTGGTTTTTCCCCTGCCGGACCAGGATACGGACGATACGGTTATCCCCCAACTGGGCCGCCTCTTGGATCCAGCCGTTGATGATCCGGGATTTAACAAATTCCGCAAACCGCAGGGGTTTTTCATTTTTGGGCGCGGGCCTAAAGGTCTCGTGGAGCCGGCACGCCCCCGGGGTCAGGGCAATCAACAGAACCGTGGTTTTCCCCTTTCCGTGAAGTTCCAGGGCCAGTACGTCATAGGTGCTTTGAATAACCCGTTGAATTTGAAGGCCCGGTAAATCTAATTCCGAGAGGATGAGGTCGATTTCCTTCCAATTAAGCGACATGGGATCTCCTCTCTCACTCTATCAAAAAACCGGGGGTTTGATTAGCCTCAATAATGAGGGAGGAACAATTAAAGAAAAAGAAAAAGGATGCGATGGGCCGGCAATTCAAAGTTGAAAAAAGGCTCGTTCAATCTAAAAATGACCCAATGGTTTTGAAGGATAAGGCCGTTTTAATTCAATATGGTAACTATTTGGGCGTTTTTTACCATAACGTTCCTTTTCTTGCGGCATTTTTTACTTTTTTCTTTAATACCTATTTAAACTTTGAATTGCTGCCGGCATACCCGTCACGTAATGCCTCATTAAAAATTCTAACCGTAGGGGTTGGATGCCTCATGCTAAAAATCTAACCATGAGAATCCGATACTGGAGGCGGAACCTCCCGGTTCTTCCGTCTATGAATGTGAA
>JAIRMO010000204.1 GCA_031258625.1 Spirochaetaceae bacterium
AGGAACCGGCTGCGGCCCATCCTGATGACCAGCCTTACCACCATCCTGGGGATGTTCCCCATCGCCTTTTTCCCCGGCGCCGGGGCGGACACCATCCAGCCCATCGGCAAAACCTTTGTAGGCGGCCTCACGGTGAGTTCCCTCATGACCCTTTTTGTAACGCCGGTGATGTATTCCCTCCTCAATTCCCGGAGGGACAAACGAATACCGGCGGCCGGGGAAGCGGGCCATCCCGTCCGTACCCGGGCCCCCCTCCGGCGCGACCCGGGGCCCGCGAAGTTCGGCGTTCCCGATAAGACCCGGGGCCGCCGGGGAGAAGCGGGTACGGCAAAGTGAAGAAGGTGAGGGCCGCGGTGGTGGGCCTGGGGAGGATCGGGAGTCTTTTGGAGGAGGATCCCCTTCGGGAGAAGCCCTGCACCCATGCGGGGGCTATCGCGGCAAACCCGGACTGCGTCCTCGTGGCGGGGGCCGATACCGACGGGGAGCGGCGGCGGCGCTTTGGGAAACGCTGGGACTGCCCGGTCTACGCCGACGCGGAAACCATGCTTGAGGAAACCTCCCCGGACATCCTCCACATCGCCACCAACCCGGACAGCCACCGCCGCTACTGCGTCCTCGCCGCGGACCGGGGCGTCCCGGTGGCGGTCTGCGAGAAGCCCCTGGCGGACAACTTCGCCGCCGCCCGGGCGATCGCCGCCCTCCATACCGGCGGGCGGATCAAAATCATCACCAACCACGAGCGGCGCTACGCCGGTGACTACGGCCGGGCCCGGGCCATCCTGGAGGAAGGCCGCCTGGGCCGGCTCCTCGGCGCCGCCGGGCGGCTTTACATGGGGAAACGCCGCCGGCTCCTGGACGTGTTCTGGCATGACGGGACCCACCTGGCGGACGCCCTCATGTACCTCTCGGGCTTCCGCCTGTGGCACCGGCGGTCCTGGGGAGCGCCCCTCACGGGCAAGACCGGGACGGCCTACCTCGCCGGCATCCTGGCGCCCGCCGGCCTTACCCCCGGCAAGGGGCCGCCGCTCCCCGGAACGGTCCCCGTCCTCATCGAACTGGGGGCGGAACGGGATCACCTGGTCTTTGAACTGGACTTTTCCTGCGAGGCGGGCCGCCTCAGGATCGGCAACGGCCTTTTTGAGGTCTGGGAGAGCGGCCCCAGCCCCTACGCCGCCTCCTTCCGGTCCCTCGCCGGGACCGGGGAAACCTGGCAGGGCCCCACGGGCTACTTCGCCAATATGGTCAAGGACGCGGTAGGATGCGTCCTTGAAAAGGGCCGGGAACCCCGGTCAAGCGCCCCGGACGGCCTGGAGGCGATTCGCTACCTTAAATCCGTCAGCCCCTGGGTTTGCCCGCCCTAAAGGGCCTATCCCCCGCTGCCGGTAGTCGTTGGGGCGGCGGTTCCGGCCCCGGTGGTTTCGGCGCCGGTTGCCGGGGCGGCGGTTCCGGTCTCCGTGGTTTCCGTGCCGGCGGTTCCGGCTCCGGTGGTTTCGGTTCCGGTCCCCGTGGTAACCGGGGTGGCCGTCCCGGTCCCCGTCCCGGTTACCCTGAGGAGCCTCGTTTCCTGCCTTTTCCCCTTCAGAAACCCGAACCGGTACCCCACCGAGAGCGCCACCCGGTTCGGGGTATACTGCAGCCCGCTATGGGCCATCGTCATCCCCAAATCCCGGCCATACCGCAAACTCACGAACAGATCCCCCGGCCCCAGGGAATGCCCCATATCCATCCCCACCATAAGACCCAGGGGCAGATCTATCCGATAGGAATAGGAAGCCCCCTCGTCTACTATCTGCCCCAGGGGTAAGATATAGTAGGCCCCCGCGAAGAGGGAGATGCTGAAGGGCCCCACCTCAATGGGGGTTTTTATCATCAGGGGAAAATATACGGACAACGCGGTGTATTGGCTGGTCGTGTGAATATCCTGGTTACCAACCTGATTTATTTTAAACACCTTGAAAACATCCAGGGAAAAAACCGCCTCCCCCAGGAAAGATAAATACCGCCAGGGCCGGTATTCAACCATGAAAGCCGCTTCCCCTCCGAAGCCCTGGCTCATACCGGCGTCGTACCGGTCCGTTGTCCGGCTGTAATAGGCGTTAACAGCCCCTCCCACCCGCATGCCCAGGTAGAGCCGGGAAAAAGGAACCGGCTCGCCGGTTTCCGTTCCCCGGTTCCTTTCGCCCATTACCTCCTCCACCATTCCCCGTAAATCCACCGTGAGCTGAACCGGCGGGGGAGGGGGCGGTATTCGGGAGAAAACCCAGGATACCAGGGCCGGCAGATAACTCTCGGCCTCCTCGATATCTTCAGCGACCAACTCATCGGTGTATACCAGGGATCCGTCGGCGCTGTTCCACAACCAGAGCTGAAAATGCCCCAGATCCTCGGTATCAAAGTAATATTCACCGGTCAGGACATAGGGCATCTCTCCCAGATACTTTGGATCCGGGGGTTCATCGGGGCGAAAATCAAGGGTTTCAGGGAATGAGTCGGAAGAAATATGCCGGGGGGTATATTCCGCGAGGCCCTCAACCTCCCGGACAACCACACTCCGGAGCTGGGCGCTCTGGGCCAAATCGTCCCCCAGGAAGGGCATCGTCGCCACCGGCTTTTTCTCGGGCGGCGGCGCCGGAGTTTCTTCCCCGGCTGGAGGCGTTCCCGTACCGGCGGTTCCATCGGGAGGCGTTTGGGCCGTACCGCTATAAGGCGCCGCAAATAAAAAAAGAAGGACCGAAACATAAAAAAAGAAAAAGAAAAAACGGGGACGTATTCCGTTCCCCATTCTTTCTCCTTCATTCTTCATGTTCCGCTCATTCCACATCCCTTATTCCTACATTTCTAATTTGTTTATCCTTATTATTGATACTATATATTGCCAAAAATTCAAGTACCCCCGGAGGGGTGCTCCCTGCTGGTGAAAACCCTCCCCTAAAGGAGGGCCGGTTACTACACATTATCGGTTTTACTCCCCGGAACCGGTAGAAGGAAACGCTATACGAACCAACATAACCGTACCGTCACTGGCACTGGTAATAACGTCCTCGGTTGCGCTATGTTCAGCCGTACAATCTGCAGCAAATTGATATCCGGAAGCGGTGTACAGCATGACGGTGGCGGTATATGACGTATTGGCCTCGAAAGTCTCATCCGACGGATCCCAGAGAACCACCCCCGTGTATCTGCCGTCACTCACTGCCAAAATCGGCTCCCCACCGGTTACCGGCCGCTCTATTCCATTCAGGCTGATGGGCTCGGGCTCATTCACCTCATTCTTACCGAGTATCGTGAGTTTTTCGGTAGGGTTATAGGTAATAAGCAATTTCCGGATTACTTCCGGGGACTCGTCGGATTCAATAATAGCCTCCTGGGCCTCTACCTCTCCCTCGAGATAATAAAAACTCATATCCAGGTCAAAGAAGTAGTCATTATTCACCGACAGGGTAATTTTCGCCTGGTACGCCGTATTATCCTTAAATGAATCGAAGGATTCGGGCAGTTCGGTATCTTCCCCTTTTTTCATCCAGACCACATCCACATACATATCCCCCCGCGCAAGGTGTTGTACCGGCGTCCCCCTCGTCGTTGGAACGGGGACATAGTATTGGAGGTCATAGTTACTGATCAGCTTTTTCCGGTTCTGCTCCGTCGCGGGGACGGATAAATAGGTTACGGAAAGTTCCCGGCTGGCGGTATGGAAATTATCCTCGGGCTGGTCGCCTACCGAAGCCGTATAGTACTTAAAGCTTTTCTCCGGGTCAAAGGTGTAGCCGTTTTTCGTTTTCAGGGTGATATCCGCCTGGTATGTCTTCCCGCCGATAAAGGCGAAAGATCCGGTTATTTCACCTCCCTCATTCCGCCAGGCTACCCGAACTTCCAGATTCCCCTGGATAAGGAACAGGAGCGCCTCCTGCCCCTCAACCGGGACAGGAACATAGGACTGAAGGTCGTAGTTGCTAATGATCTTGGAATCGTCGGCTTCGGGGATGTTCCTGGCTTCGATCCAATCTTCCCCCATAACATCGGTACATCCCGTCAAAAAGATAAAAAAGGAACATAAAATAAAAAAAACCACGAATAACCGCAGGGGCGCCCGGGAACGGGCAGGCAAAAAAAGACGCGGAGACCCCCTCGGGGCCGTTATTGGAGATAAAAGGTCAGGTCCCGATGAATTGAATGAGCCCGGCCCATTCCCGACAGAACTATTCTTCGTGACAAACCGACTATTCATCGCATAATCAAACATTATATTTCATCCCTTTACTTTAATATAACATATACTGTTCAAAATATGCAATGAAAAGTCAAAAAATATCGAATTTTTTACAAAATTACCCTTTTCGGGACGGGCGGATTTGAACCGCCGATCTCTTGCTCCCAAAGCAAGCGCCTTAGCCACTAGGCTACATCCCGGAAAAACCCGCCGGTGTTTACCCATAGGCATCATACCTCAACCCGGGCATACAATCAACATACCTCGCCCTGAAGTGTGAGGTATGTTGTTTTGGTAAGGTATTTGTCTCAGGGTACATACCCTTTATAACTCCCTAAAGCTTCCCCGCCGTAAGGCGGGTTTTGGGTATGTACCCTTCGCATACAATCAACAACCCCTCACCTCACTTTGCGGGGGGGCACACGGACGGGGTATGCCGTTTTTATACGGTGAGAAGCGGTTCCGGGGCGGGGCGCGCCCCCGCTCCCGGTATGAGCGCCGGTCAGCCCACGGAGGGCCGGGCCTTATTCAATTCAACCAACTCCTCGTCATCTTCGTCCCCCCCGGGGGGGAACATATAGAGGTCCTGTATTTTAAAGGTCCTGGTCATGGAAAAGGAACGGATAGTTTTTAATTCGCTGGTAACCGGGATTTGAAAAAAATGACGGAGGGTTTCCATCCCCGGTACGTTAATTTCTATCGCATATTCAAAGATCCGGCGCATGTTTTCCTTTTCCGCCGGGACAGGTTCGGGCCAGAAGGTAAAGACTCCATTAAGATGTTTTACCAGGGCAAAGGGGTTTTGCCAGTTTTTATCCTTCATATTTACCAATTCCCCTTCCTGGTAGAGTTCTATCTCAATATCCGCCATGGGTTCAAAATTTATCCCGTTGAATAAACGGCCAATAATGGTGGGTATATTAAATACCGGCCGGTCCGCAGGGGGAAAAGCGGTTGCGGAATACTCCGTATGGCTGGAATACGGCCGCTGATTATGATTTACCCGCTTGATCCCTTCGTGGATTAAGGACACAACATCCGCCTCCAATTGCTGCCGTCCTATGGCTTCCTGTTCTACCCGGGCAGCCCCGCGATTTGATATTATGTAGTATGGAGCGATACGGTTCAACACAAAACAGGCTATATCAAGACGGCACTGATAACAGGTACAGATCTTATGAGCCGCATCATCTTTTTCAATCATCCCGCAAATTTCTTCAATCGCCTTAAAAACGACATCCTCACTGGTATTATGTACATCCATAATTCACCTCACCCTCTATAACTGTAACCATTTTTCCTTTTTATGCAATATATCATAAAGCTTAATAGACGATTTTATGCTATTTTCGTACTCCGGAGCCACAAAAACCCGGATAACCCTCAGGGTTCGGATAAACCCGTCAACCCCCCGGGCCTTGAAAACACTGGAGCTTTCAGAAAAAAAACACCGTTCATCGGTTACGTAGAGGCCCGTTTCAAAAGAAACCGGCTCGGGTACGTCAATAATAAGTTCCTCCGGGAGTATCCGCCTTCCGGTAAGTTCCGAAAACTCCCGGGCCAGGGCCTGTTCATGGTAAAACCGGCGGTTTATGTCCAATAAATTCCGGTGAACCGGCTCGTCAAAGGGGAATTCCGCCGCCGCCCCATAGAGACACCCGTCCCGGACTTTTTCCGCCAGGGCAAAAAGGGGCAGGGAACGGCTTGCCATCAGGGCGAATAAGCCCTGGTCATCCAGGTTGTAAAGTTCTTCCCGGGCAATCACCCCCGCGTTAAGGCCGGCCAGGAGGGCCTTTTTAATCATCGCCGTAGCGGACCGAACCGACCGGTGCCAATAAACCGACCGGTACATCAGGTATTTTGAAAACAGGATCGACTCAACGCTGGGGATCCCCCGGGAATCAATATCAAAGCCCCGTTCCGCCTGGGGATGCAGCCGGCTGAGGATAAAATCCACGTCCTGGGCCCCGTAGGGCACCCCGCAATACCGGGCGTCCCGGTTCAGATAGTCGAGTTTATCCGGATCCAGGACCCCGGAAAGCAATTTCCGGTAAAAAAACAACTCCCGGTCCTCCCCCCCCGGCAGCTTAACGTCCACAATGGCGGCGGTAAAATCAGGGTCCCCCCCGGCGCCGGCCACGAGGCTTTTTACCGGTTCCGACCGGATGATCCTGCCGGTTAATTCCTCATGGGAGGCAAGGGACAGTTCCTTGAGGGAATGGGCGTAGGGGAAATGTCCCAGATCGTGGAGCAGCGCGGCGCAGAGGAAGGATCGGCCACCGGTAAAGGTGAGCCACCCGTCGGCGCCCCGTTCCGCCAGGTTGAGGAGGAGCCGTCTGGCCAGATGGTAGACCCCGATGGAGTGGGCGGCCCGGGTATGGGTGGCGCCGGGATAGGTCCCATAGGTAGGGCCCAACTGGAAGATCCGAAAAAGCCGCATAAACGGGACGGACCTGGCCAAGGCGGCCAGCGGGGGGGTAAGATAAATATGCCCCCAAAGCACGTCCCGAACGGGATCGGTAAACCCTTCCCGAAGGGCCCCGTAGATATCGTTCCCCATGTTTATTCTCCCTCTATTACCGGAATAGTAATATTCCCGGTTCCCTCTGTCCAGCGTCCCCCGGCGGGCGGTTCATCGCACGGCGCCACGGCAGGGAAACAGCCCCCTTCTCCTTTTTCCCTGGACCTTTATCCCTGTCGTCTAGTCCCTTTGACCTTTTTGTTATAAAATAGTACATTATAATTATGGAAAGTCATAAGGCTGCTTGGGGACTTCTCCTTATGTTTACGTGTCTGTGTGTCACGAGACCGGTTTTCTCTTTTTCCCAAAGTAATGATATAGTTCCGCCGCCAATTGAAAACACCTCCGACGGGGCCATTCCTCCCATTTTGTTACGGCCCCAGCGGGGGGAAGCCCTCCGTTATCCCCGGGACACCGTCATCGGTGAATTGGGCGGGGGGCAAGCCCCGGATGACGCCTATGTTTTTGCCCGGAGCCTTATGACCGCTTTGCTTTACGAAAACAGGAATTCCCGGCTCCTTTCCCCATTGGGAAATGATTTCTGGGATGGTTTTTTCGGAACCCTCAAACAGGTCAGGCCCCGGAAATATCACCTGGGGGGAGGGAAGGAAGAACCCGACGGAAGCACCTCTTTTCTGTTCCGGTTTATCGGCAGTAATACGGCGGCGGCCGGGGAATTGTACCTTCGTAAGGAAAATAACAACTGGCTTCTTGAGGAAATTATATTAGAAAATGTAAAAAATATTGGGGAAGGAGAGGAACCGTATAAATACGACTTCTCTCCGTATGAACGTTTCTTCTAGGTGTAAACATGGCAACGCCGATTCAGAGTATTGAAAAAGATTTTTTACTCAAGACCCTCTACGATGAAAACATCCCCATTATGTATTTGAATAACCGTACGGAGTATGTGTTTACCGTAAACAGACCTATTAAAAATGAAATTTATTTTCAACCGGATCATCCGGTGGAGGGACTTGGCCCTAAAAAAAAGATGAACCTTATGTTTGATTACCGGGGCCGGCTTATCAGTTTTTCCGTCGTGGTAACCGCCATTAGGGATAATTGTATCATCACGAATGTACCGGACACACTCTTCAGAAATCTGATCCGATCCTATTCCCGGGTTACCCGTCCTCAGGACCTCCAGATCCAGCTCAGTTTTTTGGGGGATCGGTACTCCCTCCGTTATCCCAAGCTGTCTGAATACGAACCGGTGAAACTGGGGGATTTTATAAATCAGATGGATCCGAATAACTTCTCCGGGCTTATTAAGCAATTGGCCCAATGGGTAAAAAAAATCGCCAGCGGATATAAACTGGTAATTTTTAAGAGTATACGGCCTGCCGTCTTTGAGGAACGGCTCCTTGCCCAGACCGGAAAGGCTATTTACCTTCCTTCCCCCCTATCCAAACTGCCCCAGACCGATCCGTATCCCCAAAAAAGGCTTATCACCGAGGAAATGTTCCTCCAATATCTGGAACATACCGGCGTGGGGAAAAACTATTTGGATGAGACCCTTGACCGGTTTATCAAAACAAGATTTGACGCGGGGATCCTTTCCGATGTTTGGGTTCCCGTTCTTTTCCAGGAATATATAATCGGGTATATCCACGCGTGGATCAATCAAGAAGGAATGCCCCCCTTCAATTTTTCGATCATAGATATCCTCTATCAATTCGCCAATATTTTTGCCTTTTCTTTAAAACTAAACGGGTACTTTGAATCGGGTAAATTAAAAAACGAACCCCTGGAAGGTACGGTTATTGATATCAGCGCATCGGGTATGTTATTTGCCTGTCCCCTTGCCTCTTTTCCCGTCACCCTGCTGCCGGAAAGTGAGCTGGCGCTCAAAATGATCGCCCCCAATCGGACCATCCAGTGTAATGTCAAGATAGTCCGGCAGTATAAGGAAAACTCCATGGGGTATTTCGGCTGCCGTTTCCTGGATATGGCTCCCGAGGACGTGCGGTTTCTCTTTGAATGTATCTACGGTAAAATCCTGACGGATTCGGACGCCGCCTTTCTGGCCGGCCATGTCTAGGAACCTTGGTTCCCGGAACCTTGGTTCCCGGAACCGGGTAAGGGAATGTCGTCGTAACGGCCGGAGTTGTTCCAATAGGTAAAGCCGGAATTTCCCGCGTGACGGACCCCCTCAATCTCCCGGCGGACATAATCGGCGTTATAGTAGGTACGGTCATAGGCAACGTTAAGAAAAAAGGCCTGCACATAGGGCCGTACCACAATTTTGTGCCGGGCGATAAGGGCGGTTCTTCTGATCCCCTGGTAATAGATCCGGTAGGGCCGGAGTTCCGCCGGGACCTGGGCGAGAAAGGTCTGCTCAAAATGGCTGGGATAATACATGGGGCAGATCACGTCCACATAGGGGGCCAAAAGTTCCACTTCCTGACCGGTTCTGGCCCCGGTACGGTACCAACCGTTGGCGCCGTAAATATCGATAGAGATGGGGGCGTTGATCCGGGACCGGACGTGGCGGAGGAAGGACAGGATCGCGCTTTCCATGTCCATCCCCTGTTCCCGCCAACGGTACCGGGCGTTGCCGAGGTTAACCCCGTCGGTGGGGAACCGGATATAATCAAACTGAATTTCATCAAACCCCCGTTCATGAAGCTCCCGGGAGACGGCGGCGATGTATTCCCAGACTTCTTCGGAATAGGGGTCTACCCAGCGTTCATCGTAGAAGGTCCGGACAATCTCATATTCAGGATCATCCGCGGGGAGAATCTGTACCAGGGGGTCCTGATTTTCCGCCGGGGCCTGGCCGGGCGGGGGTTTCCGCTGCCGCCGGTCATAATAGCCGATCCAGGCCCGGTTGGTTTGGGCGTCCCAGACCGCGTATTTCCCCCCCCCTTTTCCGGCAAGCTCCGGGTCCTTAAAAACCACGATCCGGGCCACCGTATATATCCCCCGGTCCTTCATGGTTTTGAGGAAATGGTCGATATCCACGGACCTGAAAACCCGGCCTTTTTCGGCAATCGCCGGATTGTTGGGGGTAAACCGGAGGCGCCCCCAATCGTCTTTCATATCCACCACCACCATGTTGAGCCCCCGGCTTTCCAGCAGATCCAGGTAGGGGTTAAGGCTTTTTTCGTCCAGGACATGATTGACCGGAAGGTAGATCCCCTCCTTACCCGACACGGTATAATGGGCGGCGGAGCGGCCGTTTCCGACGGCATCTTCCAAAAGCCAAAGTTCCGAGAGCCTAATGGGCCCCTCATCACCGGGATTATCCCTATAAAGGCAATTGGGTTTAATGCCGACGCTCCGGGGGAGGTCCAGGATAATCCGCTTAAGGTCCTGCCGCTGCCGCCCCTCCCGGATCGGCTCCTGCCGGGGGATTTCCATGACGGCCCCGTTCCGGACAAACCGGAGGGTCTTTTCCCCCACGGAAAGGGAATCCACGGCGCCTGTTTCCGCGGGGTCAGACCAGAGAAGGTCGAAACGTTTCTCCGCCCAGTTCAGGCGGTACACCCGGCCGCGGAAGGTCTGGGAAACATAAACCGGCCATGGGGATGTTTCCCCTTCGGGGAGGCCCACGGCAATATCCGAAACTTCATCGGGATTATCGGTGGTTTCCATTTTTTCAAGCCCGTCGTTCAATTCAATCCACCGGGCCCCGGTTTTGCCGGGGGTAATATAATGAATGCCGTAAATACTGTGGGAAAGAAACACCGTAAGCTCCGGGAGTTCCGCCACGGCCACCGCCTTGATGCCGTTGGATCGATAGGGGGGAGCCCCCAGGCTTTCCCAGCGGAGTCCCCCGTTCCGGGTGAGGAAAACCATGTCCTTGGTGGCGCAGACCATAATATCGGGGTTTTCCGGGTTATATTCCAGATCCTTTATCTCCTGGATCAGGGAGACAAAAGATTTTTGCCCCCCCTCGTATACCTTGATGGTTTTTACCGGAAGCCCTTCATTCCGGCTTTCCCAGTTCCGCAGGTCCGGGGAGACCAGGACCCCCTGATCCCCCAGGATGGCCCACAAAGTTCCGATCCGGATAATTTTCCGTACCTCCTCTCCCGCTCCGATCCTGAGGGGGATGACGGTTCCATTGCCGCTTAGAGCGTACAAGCCCCGGTCGGTACCGACAAGCATGGAAGCCCCCGCCGGGGAGGTCCGGGCAAGCGCCGGCGGAGGACCATAACCCCAAAAAAGGATGAAAAGAAGCGTTATGCCGCGGAAAAACCTCTGCATATAAGAACTTTACTCCACATATCAAGACTAGTACAGTGCCGCCGGTGTGATTATACTCTAAATATGGGAAACAGCGGGAACAGTTTGACAAAAACATTCGGTATTTTAACCAGCGGCGGGGATTGTCCGGGGTTAAACGCCGCTATCCGGGGGGTATGCCGGGCGGCTTATGACCGGTATAACATGAGCGTCCTGGGGATTGCCAACGGGTACCGGGGACTTATTGAAGGGGACGCCCGGTTCCTCCTCCCCCGGGATTTTTCCGGGATCCTGACCCGGGGGGGGACCATCCTGGGGACAAGCCGGGAAAAACCCTTTAAATCCAAACCCGGGGAGTACGACAGTGAGTTGGGGGCGGATAAGGTGGCGGCTATCAAGGAAAATTACCGCAAGTTCAACCTGGACTGCCTCGTGGTCCTGGGGGGAAACGGGACCAATACCACGGGGTACCTCCTGGCCAAGGAAGGGCTTAATATCATCGGCCTCCCCAAAACCATAGACAACGATATCATCGGTACGGATCGTACCTTCGGTTTCCATTCCGCCCTTTCCATCGCCACCGAAGCCATTGACCGGCTTCATTCCACGGCCCAGAGCCATAACCGGGTTATGGTGATTGAGCTTATGGGCCACAAAACCGGCTGGCTTTCCCTCTACGCCGGGGTGGCCGGGGGGGGAGATGTGATCCTCATCCCGGAAAAACCCTACGATATCAAGGCCATAGGCCGGCACCTGGAGAAACGCTTCCAAAGCGGCCGGGGGTTTTCCATTGTGATAGTCGCCGAAGGGGCCGTCTCGGTGGAGGAGGCAAAGATGGATAAAAAGGACCGGAAGAAACACCGGGAGCAGACCCCTTCCCTGGGGTATAAGGTCGCCCGGGAAATTGAGGCGGAGACGGGGATGGAAACCCGGGCCACGGTACTGGGGTATGTACAACGGGGAGGTGTTCCCAGCGCTTCGGACCGGGTCCTGGCCACGAGCCTGGGGACCGCCGCGGCGGATCTCCTAGCCCGGGGGAAATACGGCAGGATGGCCGCCCTTGTGGGCAATGAGGTCGCCTCCGTTGATCTAAGCATCCCCGCGGGCAAGGTCAAATACGTCCCGGAGGATCACTACATGATCGACACCGCCCTGGCGGTGGGAACTTGTATGGGGTAGAGGGTTCCTTATGTAACGTTCCGGCTGTATGGAAGCCGCTTGTACGGCAATCAGAAAGGTTTGGCGGCCCGGCCTAGCCGGCCGGAACCCCGAGGGGCCAATGGGCGGCGGAGCGTAAACAGTCCTGTTATGCGACGTTTGGAATGCCCTCGAACTACGCATAGATTTCTTTGTTGCGCCTAGCAATAAAAAACCTGCTACGAAGCGCACCGCCAAGGATGGCGGTGCGGGTTTTAATTTACTAGACTTGTTCGAAAACCTCCTATTAACTATTTAATTCAAAATTAATAATACCACAAACAAGAGACATTCTCAGAAAATGTCTTCGACGATGATTCCGGTATGGATAGGCCATTATCTTGAATGTTTTGATTC
>JAIRMO010000001.1 GCA_031258625.1 Spirochaetaceae bacterium
CACCAGTTCTTCCACCCGTTCCCAGAGCAGATTCACCCGGCCCCCGATTCCGGCTTGGCGGGCCTGTTTCCAGTCATGACGGATAAGCTGGATACTAAGGGTCCCCGCCGGGGAGAAAGGTCCCGTATAGGGGAGCCCCCCGGGGGATACCAGGGCCCAGCTTAAAGCGGCGGGACTTTCCGCCGCAAGAAAATAGGCGGAGGGCCGGGAAGCGGCGCTGCCCGCCGGAAGTCCCTGGGCAAGGTCCGGGGAACGGGGAACGCCGCCGGAGACGGGGTCCAGCCGGGAGGCGATATAGAAAGAAGCGGGATGGACCATGACGAAACCCCGGCTCGCAATTTCCTGCCGGGCGGCATCCTGGGCCGAAGCTTCCAGCCGGTAACGGTAGAGGGCCCCCTCAATGCCGTCCGCCGGGGGCAGGGTCGATATATCGGCGCTGCCGTCGGGTCCCAGGTGTCCCTCCCCCTGGGCGGCGTAATAGCGGCCGTCGGAAAGTTCCGGGCCAAAACGCCAGTATTGCCAGGGACCGCCGGGATTAAAAGCCGCAGGCTCCCGGGTCCAGTAATAGGAATAGGGCGCCCCCGCCAGGACTCCCCCTGCCAGATAGGACGCGGAGAAATGCCCCGTGACGGATTCTCCCTGGTAGGAAAGGACCTCCGGAAAAGTCAGGGAAGAAGACACCCGGAGGCGCTCAAAATTCGCCACTAAAAAGGTGATGCTTTGA
The DNA here is from genome assembly GCA_031258625.1 of Spirochaetaceae bacterium. Taxonomy (GTDB): domain Bacteria; phylum Spirochaetota; class Spirochaetia; order Treponematales; family Breznakiellaceae; genus JAIRMO01. The sequence continues at coordinate 725 of JAIRMO010000001.1, forward strand.
AGGGCGTCTTTACGTTTATACCGCAGGATATAGCGCCCCGGGTCCAGGTCCGCCGGGAGGGCAAAGGAGCCATGGCTGCCCCCGTTTTCCGTGGTGTCTCCCGAAAGGGAGGCGATCACCGGGGCTTGATAGGCGCCGCCGCTTACCTCGACGGTGTACGGTCCCTGGTAGGCCCGGTATTGACCCCGCAGGAGGCTGCGGTCTATACCCCGGAAGGTGACGGTTTCTCCGGGCCGGTAGAGCCCCCGATCGGTAAAGAGGAAGACCACCGGCCGCTCCGTTTCAGCCTTAAGGGGAGAAACCGCAGCTTCCACCTCAAAGCGCCAGAGGTTGTGGCTGTTATTAGGGATAAATTCAACCTCGTCTCCCCCGGTCCGGGCGCCGCCGGCTTCGACTACCCGGATCCTAAGATTCTGCTCCGGGGTATTCCCGGTTTTCAAAAAAAGGGGATCCGTAAACTGGGCGGTAAAACTCCCATCGGGAAAATCAAAAACCGCCAGGCCCTGGGCATCGGTTTTGCTTTCCCGAACCACCTTCTCCCCCGCAAGAAGCAATACCTGGGCGTCGGCCACTTCCTCCCCGGTAGAAAGCCGGGTGGCCCAGGTAATAAGCTTGTTATAGCCGTACCGGACCGTCAGGCCAATGTCCGTTACCTGTACCGTAAGCCAAGCCTCGTCTTCATACAGCCTGGGGGTTCCCCAGTTTGAACGGGTAACATATTCCCAGGCCAAGGCGACGCTCCCCTTAGCCCCGGAACCAAGAAAGGGAGAAAGATCTTCCATAAAATACCGCTTGGAATTCCGGGGAAAATCCGTCATATCTATATCCTGCATCAACCCGGAGGAGGCCCGCTCGTAGGGTCCTGAAACGCCCCGGATGACCCGCCTTATGGATACCGGATTTTGGGCCTCCCAAACCACCCTGGGGGGGAAACCCGCTTCCAGCATCCGGGACCCCCGATTGCCGATATATACATAGCTATTGGCCTCCCCTACCCGGACGCTTATGTCCTTTTCCTGTCCCAGCGGCCTGCCCCAAAGATCCTTCAAATTCGCCGAAATCCGAACCTGGTAGCTTTTCTGATACTCCAGGGGCAGCCGGTTAAGGACCACCATGGATCCATAGACATGAACGTTTTCATCCTTCAGGGGAGGAAGCCCGGCGACGGCAAAAAGCCCCCCTCCGGTCTCCGGGTCCACGGGGTGGCTAAAGGATATCCGAAGGGGAATAGAGGTCCCCTCTTCGGTCCGGGGAGAAGAGACCGATCGGGCATCGCTGTCTTCATATCGAAAAGGGAGCAGGGTATGGAAGGAAAAGGATCGTTCCTCCTTTGAGCCAAGTAAATCGGGCTCGGACCGGGCGCCCGGAAGGATAACAAGGGTCCCCGGGGTATCCATGGGAAGCGGCTCCTCCAAAGTCAAGAGAATTCCCTGGGCCGGAACAAACTGTTTCTCGTCTATTTTTTCGGGCCGGGAAACCCGGAAAGGCCAGGTCCGGCCGCCGGCACGGATCTCTATCCACTTTTTTATCTCCCCCGGATTTACGGGATAGGAAAAGATGAGGACCATGTTTTTCGCTTCCAAGGGATGGGCATCCCGGGGGTTTACCCAGGATTCCCCATCCCCAAGCTGCCAGGACAAAACAGAAAGTCTTTCGGTCTCAAAACTAAAGGACCGCGGCCCCTCAAGTTTTTTGCCCCCCAGGGATACGATCTTATCCGACACCGTAACGGTATAACGCCGCTGGGGTAGTTTTTCGTCGTCGCTCTCAAAGGCTAGGAGTTTCGACCCGTACCATCGGAATATCCCCGGCAGGGGGGGATCAATGGTAAAAAGATTTGCCCCCTGGGCCGTGCCGGAGCGGACGGGGTCCCCCAGCTTGGCCAGGGGAACCACGGGCTGGGAAAACACTACATAAATAGAAGGTTTTTTGATTTCCGAGGGAAGTTCCCCCACCGGCCCATAATCGACCAGCCGTAGGGGTTCATCGGTCTCCGCTATGGCGCCGCCGGCCTCCGGGGACGCTTCGGGAAGCGTCGCTTCAAGAAGCGCCTCATAGTAGGCGATCCGGTAGGCAGCCAGATCCGGGGCAAGCCTCCCGCTTTCCACAAAGGAGCCTGAAAAAGAAGTAACGGAGGAAGAGCCCCGGGAATTTCCCCCGCAGCCGATAAGGCTTACCGTACTCAATATGGGGACGAAGATAAAAAAAACGAAACCGGCAAACCAGGTATAAGGACGCATACGATTTCCTCCTGGATTTATTATAAATTTTCCGCCGGTTTCGTACAATGTTTCATGTATAATTACGTTTCTATGCGTTTATCCCGTGCCCCGTGCTTCCCGAAAATGGTGAAACACCATATAATATTGATCCATTGAAGTAAGGAGCAAAAGAAACAAAGAAACAATGTATTTATCAGTAATAACAGTCAACCCATTAAAAGATTATGAAATAGAACTCACCTTTGAAAATAATGAGGTTAAGATATTTCCTGAATCCGTATAAAAATATCATAAAATTGTCATAATACGTTTCATGGCTTGATTTTATTCTAACTCATAAGGTGTTTTTGTTGTTTTACCCGGTGAAACCGGTACTGCTATCAGATTATTCCCTTCAG
>JAIRMO010000005.1 GCA_031258625.1 Spirochaetaceae bacterium
TAGTCTTCATACCCGCATAAGGCCGCCGTAAAGGCTATCACGATGATGTCCACCAGTTTATGCCGGATATTCCCGTATTCCGTCCGCCGCGGATCGTTTATCTCATCAAGAAAATCCGACACCCGCGCCAAATCCCGAATGCTTATCGTTGCCATCATTCCCCTCCCAAGGAATCCTGATGGCTTAGTATATCATTTTCCTCTTAACGAAAAAGTAAACGCCGATGCCCTGGGGTTCCCGGTTGTTGACACGAGTACGGATTTCATACCATACCCCTTGTTTTAATGTACGTAATGATCTCATAGAAAGTATATGGGATTGACCAGCCGTTTTACTTTAGTAAAGGGTCAAAAAAATTCAAATTCCAAACAAATTCTGCTTGAAATTTTTATGGGTCAAGTTTAGCGCAGAGGAGCGGGGTATTAAACCCCCATCGAATAAAAACAAATGACCCTGGTAATACCATAACTTTAGGTTGACGAAAACTTTAGTATAGGAAATAATAAAAACAATATGATGGAGAAAAGAAAGCAAATTCGGTATACCACCCAGGCCCGGGCCCGGATTAGCGCGGCATTTGACGGCGATGTCCTCCTAAAGGATATCAGCGTGACCGGTTGTGGTATCGAAAGTACCGTATTTATGGATATAAAACTCAATGAGCGGTACAAGATGGAAATCTTGCCGGAAGAAATTTCAAAAATAGGTTCCTTTGAAATTATGGCGGAAGTCCTGTGGACCAGGATGAGCGGTTATTTTTTTGAAGCGGGATTTACCATTGTGGAATCCCCTAAGGGGAAGCATTTTCAGCGGTATGTGGATTATCTTTCCTGGCGTTAGCCCCTAAGCCGGTAAAAGGAAAACCAGAGGGAATGGACAGATGAACCCGATCCCCCTCCCAGGCCGGATCGTTCAGGCCGTTCCGGGGTTTGAGAACCATTTACGGGTGGAACTTGGGTCCCCGCGGGAACTGGGGGGGCCTTTTTTTTATTCCCCCGATTATACCGGCCCGGTTTTCTGGAACCGGAATATATGGCTTGAGCCCTTCCGCCTGGAATTCGATTCCATCGGCGAGGCCGCCCGGGTCCTGCGGGGTTTACAACGGAATTGGGCCCCGGTTCTCTTTACCCGGTTCCGCCGGGGGGCGCTGATCCAAAAAAATTTACCCCCCCTCAGCGTAAAACCCCGGCCCTTCCCCTGGCTGCTCCCGGATTCCCCCATGGGGGGATGGACCCTTTTGGACGACCATACCCTCCTCGCTTCGGCCCATTCTGAAAGCCCCTTCCCCGGGGGAATCATCAATTTTGAGGAGGATAAACAAGGGCCGCCCAGCCGGGCCTATCTGAAGCTGGAGGAAGCCCTGGTCCGCTGCCGGAAATGGCCGGCCCCGGGGGAACGATGCCTGGACGCGGGGGCAAGCCCCGGCGGCTGGACCTGGGTACTGGCCCGGCTCGGGGCGGAGGTACTCGCGGTGGACCGCGCTCCCCCGGAGGACCGGATCCTCGCCCTGCCGGGGGTAGGGTTTATCAAACACGACGCCTTTACCTTAAAGCCCGAAGAGCTGGGGCCCCGGGATTGGGTGTTTTCCGATGTGGTCTGTTACCCCCCACGGCTCCTGGGATGGATACAAAAATGGCTTGACTCGGGGCTCTGCGCCAATTTTGTATGTACCATAAAGCTCCAGGGGGAACCGAATTTTGATACCCTCCGCGGTTTCGCCGCCCTGCCCGGCGGTAAGGTGGTCCACCTGTACCACAACAAACACGAATTAACCTGGATCCGGACCGCCGGCGGGGGGCCATAGGCCCTTTTATGCCCCTGGAGCGGGGCAAGGGAAGGGAGAACCGCTCCCTCCTTCGCCCCCATAGGGGGGGTCAGGCCCCTGGGGCGCGGCCCCCTTAGAACGCGCTGCTCTCCCCTTCACCCACCGGTGGATAGGTGAAGGGGGGCGCCGTGCGTTCCCAGAGGACCGCGAGTCGGGGGCCTAAACCCCGCTGGCGGGGGGATTAATTGTACAATCGGGGTTTTATTGGTATAGTAGTTTTATGTGGATTGCCATGGCCCTCTGCGCCGCCGGGGCGGAACGGATTACGTCTAACGAACTCAAAAAACTCAAACTCCGGGTTTTGGATTCGCGGTTCGGCCAGGTCCGGTTTGAGGCGGATCTTGCCGGGCTTTACCGGGCGCTGATGGCCCTGCGGACCGCGGACCGCCTGCTCCTGGAGGCCGCCCGGTTTGAGGCCCGGGATTTTGAAGGGCTTTTTGAGGGAACCCGGGGGATTCCCTGGGAAGAACTCATCCCCCGGGGAAAGGGCCTCGTGGTTTCCAAGGTACGGTCAAACCGGTCCCGGTTAGAGGCGGTTACCAGCATCCAGGGGGTGGTCCATAAAGCCGCGGCGGATCGGCTCTGCGGGGCCTATGGGGTCCGTCGGCTCCCCGAGGGGGATGCGGCGGAACTGCGGGTATACCTGGAAAAGGATCAGGCGTCACTGCTCCTGGATCTCTGTGGGGAGCCCCTTTTTAAGCGGGGATACCGCAGCGAAGGGGGTATAGCGCCCCTCAGGGAAACCACCGCCGCCGCCATAGTACTCCTGTCCGGGTGGAAGCGGAAATTTCCCCTCTACGACCCCTTCTGCGGTTCCGGTACCGTTCCCCTGGAGGGGGCCCTTTACGCCTGGGACATGGCCCCGGGGATCGGACGGACCTTCGTCCTATCGGATTTATCCCTGGGGGACCGGGCCCTGGAAAGGACCATCCGGAAGGAGCTTCTGGCAAAGGTGAATTTTGAAAACGCCATCCGCATCTACGGGAGCGACGCCGATCCCCGGGCAGTCTCCCAGGCAAAATCCAATCTTGTCCGGGCCTGGGAATTGGCCCGGGGGGAAAACCCCGGCGGGGGTATACGGACCGGTATGACGGCCCCTTCCGGCAAAACCGGGGGAGTTTCCCCTGGGGGAACTTCCCCCTGGCCCGATTTCCGGGTTATCCCCATGGCAAAGGCCCGGGCGCCGGCTCCCGAAGGTTTTATCATCACCAACCCGCCCTACGGGAAACGTCTGGGGGATCCCCAGGAAGCGGAGGCAACCTATCGGGAAATGGAGGTCCTGGCAAGGCACTTTCCGGGCTGGAAACTCGGCCTTATCACGGACCATCCCGGCTTTGAGTCCCATTTTGGCCGGAAGGCGGATTCTCTTAAAAAAATTACCAACGGGGCGGTCCCTTCATATTTTTATGAATATCGCCGATTGTAAAAAAACTTTAAGCGGATGGGCCGTTTCAAAATTTGATTGTATGCGGAGGGTACATTATGTCCTGAGACAAATACCTTACCAAAACACCTCGCCCTTCAGGGTGAGGTCCTCGCTCTGAGGGGTGAGGCAGGATAAACACATAGAATCGTCTGCCGCCTGTTTATCGCTATCACAGCAGGGGAAAAGGCTCCCGCGGGAAACGCGCAAGGGATTGAAGCGGAAATACCGTAAGGGATTGGAGCGGAAAGCCCGGTTTCCGGTGCTTTGCGCCGGAAATGCGCCCAAAAGAGGAGGACGCGAATTTCTATGCGTTTATCCTGGGGGTGAGGTTGTTGATATTTTGAAATCCCCCGGATTATTATAAAATACGGATCGATTTTGATATAACCTTGGAGAAAACGACCATGTCCATTGTGGTAGAACATGAAAAACGGCGGCGGGAAATTCTGGAAAGGGCTCTGGATGTTTTTATGGAAGAAGGGTTTGAGAACGCCACCTTTCAAAAAATCGCCGATCGCTGCGGAATTACCCGGACCACCCTGTATATTTATTTTAAAAACAAACGGGACATCTTTAATTATAGTATAAAACAACTCCTGGGAGAACTGGAACGGGACATCTCCGGGGTGCGGGAAAATAAGGATTTAAATTGTTCCGATAAACTCTTCCGGGTTATCTCCCTGATCCTGGATCGGCTGGAAGAAAACCGCCGGCTCCTCCAGGTTATCCTGGATTTTCTTCTCTACCTCTCCAAAAGTGATGTTGTTCCCGAAGTCCGGGTCCGCCGGCGGACCCTGCGGCTGCGGCATATTATCGCCACCATGATGATAGAGGGGATCCGTTCCGGGGAAATTATCCCGGTAAATGTCCGCACCGCGGATGATCTCCTCTACGGCCTTATTGAATCCGCTATTTTCCGCCTCGTGGTCCTCAAGCGCCCCTCCGCCGGGGAACTCAAACAGGCGGTGGAACTGACCATAGAACAACTGCGGGTCAAATGAGCCTATCACCGGGCCGGGTGAAGCGGCCTAAAGGGTCCGGCAAAGAATTTTTTCCACGGGGTCGCGCTGGTAATGCCGGTCCGCCGGGGCCGCGTCCTCCGCGGGGTAGCCGAAGATCAACATCGCCGCGGGGACTATGATTTCGGGGAGCGAAAACTCCCTAACCGCGGCGGCGGGGTCGAAGCGCATCACCCAGGTGGTCCCCAGGCCCAGATCCGCCGCCTGGTACATAAGGTGGGTGGTTACAATGCTGGCGTCCACAAGGCCGCTGTCCTGCCCGTCAAAGGACCGTACCCAGCATTGGGCGCGGTCATAACAAATCAAAAACACCCCGGGGGCGCCGAAACGGCAGGGGGTACACCGGTCTATTTTTTCAAGCCCCTCCGGCCGGGTAACAAGAAACAGGCGCTGGGGCTGCCGGTTCGCCGCGGTCGGGGCGTTCCGGGCCGCTTCAAGGAGAAGATCGAGTTTCTCCTGCTCCACGGGAAGATCCTTAAATTTCCGCACCGAATACCGGTGAATGATTAATTTGTTAAAATCCATGGTTAAGCTCCTTCCCCATGGTAAACCCCCAGACTTCATTTTGCAAGATCGAAAAACCGATTTTTTTATAAAACCCCGGGGCGGCGGTATTACCCACTCCCACCCCCAGGTGGACCCCGGGGATTTTTCTCCGCTCCAGTTCGGCAAAAAGGGTATTCATCAGGGCCTTCCCCCACCCTTTCCCCTGGATTTCCGGGAGGAGGTCTATGTGGAGATGGGCGGGATACCGGGAAAGCCAGGGCGGGGCCGTTTCCGGCAAACCGGCGCCTTGATGCAATAGGCGGATCATTCTTTGTTCATACGCCGATTTAAGGCGCCCTGAGGGGAAGGGATCCGGGTACCGGCGCCTCAAGGGGGGCAGCCACGTCTCCTCAAGCCACCGGTAAAAAGCCGCACTATCCCCGGCGGCAAGGATATACCCTTGGGGGGTATAATCCGCCTCGGCAATAAAACACAGGGAACTATCGAAAAAAAGATAGGGCGCCGCGTAATAGTGCCCCAAAAGGTGGGGATCATAAAACAGGGGGGAAGCGTCCTTACCGGAGTCCCCGGTTTTAAGACAGATCTCGTATAAATAGGGAATATCCGACTCCACCGCGGGCCTTATCACCATCACCGGAGTACTCCTCCCGGCCCCTATTGCAGGGGGCCCCGGTATTGCAGAATATTGTATATGTCCAGCCGTTTCTGATGAGCCGGGAGCCGTTGGGTAAAGGAGGCAAAATCCTTGAGTTCCCGGGGGCTCCAGAAGGCCTCCGCCAGGGCGCATATTCGGGGGAAAAGCATATATTCGGCCCAGCGGCCGGCATAGAGCAATTCGGACCAGAGGTTGCCCTGGCCCCCCAAAACCAGGGCGGCCTGTTCGCCGGTCATCTCCGGCGTAACGGGGTCGGTTAGGTAGGCGTCGTATACCCGGATTATCCGGGAACCCGATCCGGGTTCTTCCGGGGAATCGTAGTTCCGGTAGTCAAGATAACAGCCGCCGTTACTGGGGCACATCACCACCCGGTGCCCCATGGAACTGGCCTTGATCCCCCCTTCCGATCCGCGCCAGGACATGATCACCAAGTCATCGGGAAGCCCCAGTTTTTCCGTGTCCTCCAGGACCTCGTCCCAACCCAGGGGGATCTTATGGCGATCCGTAAGCATTTGGGCAAACCGGACCGTGAGCCACCCCTGGAGCTGCCGGGCCCGATCAAACCCCAGTTCCCCGAGGCGGCGGCGGCATTTGGGACAAACTTCCCACCGGGATGAAGGCGCCTCGTCCCCCCCGATATGTACATACGGAGCGGGGAAAAGTTCCGCCAGGGTATCAAAAACCGCCCCCAGGAGATCAAAGATCCGGTCGTTCCCCGCGCAAAGCACATCGGGAAAGATCCCGTGACGGTCATCCATCTGATAGGGCCCGCCGGTACAGCCCATTTCGGGGTAAGCCGCCAGTACCGCCTTGGTATGCCCCGGAAGATCCACTTCGGGAACCACCATTATATGCCGCGCCCCGGCATAGGCAACCAGTTCCCGGATCTCCTCCGGGGTGTAAAACTGTTTTACCTCCGGGACCTGGGGATTCCGGGTGTTCCGGCGTTTGGACCCGGTTTCGATAAGCTCAGGATACGCCGGTACCGGCAGGCGCCACCCCTGGTCGTCGGTTAGATGCCAGTGGAACACATTGATATGGTGGAGGGAAAGGACGTCCAAGAGCTTTTTGATAAAGGCGGGGATATAAAAATGCCGGGATACGTCCAGCATACAACCCCGCCAGGGGAAGCGGGGATAATCTTCTATGATTAACCGGGGAATGGTCAGGGTATTATCTTTGTATCCCGAAAGAACAAACTGCCTGAGGGTTTGGAGCCCCCGGTAAATTCCCGCCCCGGCGGATGCCTCCAGGACGATCCCGTCGCCGGTAACCGTCAGGCGGTAGGCCTCTTCCCCCTGCCCGCCCTCCCGCAAAGGAGGGACCGCCCGGCACACCACCGCCGCCTTCCCCGGGGGGCCCCCCAGGTCCCGACGGAACTGTTCCGCCACCAGGGCCATCTCCCCCGCAAAAGCCTGGTCGCCCTTTATGCCGGGGAGGCCGGTACTCTGAAAAACCCCCTCCCGGTATTCCAGACGGGCCGGCCGGGGAATCGGCTCGATCTCCATCGGGGACATCCCGTTCACAACCAGAGGACTTACCAAATTCGGGGGGTAAAACCCTGGGGGGCTTCGATTTTCACCGTATCCCCTGACTGTTCTATCACGTAAAACCCCTGCTCCAGGGCATAGTTCCGTACCGGGGGTTTCACTATCGCCCCGGCCGCCGCCCCCAGCAGTTTCCGGGTATCCCGCCGCTCATCCGCGTATTTTCTGAGTATTCCCATCCGATTAATATGATCCTTCACATCCTGGATACGCAGGTATGACTTGACCTCCACCGCCAGGGCAAACTCCCCGTTTTCCAGCCATACATCCACTTCCGTAAGGGTCCTTCCTTGGGCGTCGGTAAATTTAACGTCCGGTCCGGCCTTGGTAAAAGCATAACCCAGCGCCCTAAATTTTTCCGTTATATTGGGGGTTATCAGATGCTCCGCCAATTCGCCAAAGCGGTTTCCCAATTCCCCTAACTGTTTATCGGTCTTTTCAGTCAATTTTTGGATCAGCCGTTCGGTCTTTTCCAATTCCCGGTCTCGATTGGCAAATATTTCCTCGATCCTTTGGTAGGTCTCTTTCGATTCCCGGTCCCGTTTGGTGAACATTTCCTCGATCCTTTGGTAGGTCTCTTTCGATTCCCGGTCTCGTTTGGTGAACATTTCCTCGATCCTTTGGTAGGTCTCTTTCGATTCCCGGTCTCGTTTGGCGAACATTTCCTCGATCCTCCGGTCGGTTTCCTGGAATCTCCGGTCGGTTTCTTGGAATCTCCGGTCGGTTTCCTGGAACATGGCCCAAACATCCTCAAAAGTCAAACCCCGGACCGGTTCCCGTGGCGATGATGTTATATCTCCCATGGTGTGCCTCCATGTTGAATATACCCCATATCGGCCAGAATAACAATTCAAGCGGAAGGTCAAGGCCAATTTACCGTGTTTTTAGGTTCCCCGGCAGAAAATTACCGCCGGGACATATCAGGGTTTGTCATACGACTCTATCCGATAACTTGGAAATTGCTTCTTTTTTATCATTTCCCGGCGTTCCCGAAGGAAGATGAAAATAATTATTCCCAGGAAGATCAAAAAAAGGAGGATGAAAACCATCAAGGCCGGGATATTGGCGTTACTTGGTTTTACCGGGGTATCGGGAAGGGATTCGATGGGTATTCCGGCGCCTCCGCCGGGTTCGCTGAATACGAGGAGCAGGCTGATAATCACCGAAAGGGTAAGGAACATAAGGGTAATCAGGGCCGCCTTTTTTACCAGAAAACCGGATTTTTTTGAAAGGGCAAAATAAAGGATCAACAAAAATACCGTCACGGGCAAAAACAGAACAAAAATATTCATGGTTACCCCCTTTTTTAAGCGTCTTGAGAAATACGATGGCGCCTCAAGGCACTCCTATTTCTTTATCGGTACGTTTCCCCCTGGTTAATACCGGCGCCCCTCCCCTAAAACGGGGAATGGGGGGATGATTTTTTAAAGCCCGGCGTGAACCGTATCCCATGCTATTTTTACAAAAATCAAAACCAAGACGACAAGCATGGCATAACGGATAATTTTAGTTCCCCGCTGTATAACAAGGCCGGAACCGATATAGGCGCCAAGGATATTAAATACGGCGGCACAAAGCCCCAGGGGAATGAAAACCCGTCCATTGTAGAGAAAAAGAGCCAGCGCGGATATGTTTGAGGCTAAATTTACCAATTTTGCGTTTCCGGAAGCGGTTCGGGTATCAATTTTGACGATCCCATTGTAGAGGAGAATTAAAAATGTCCCCGTTCCGGGTCCGGAAAACCCATCGTATCCGCCGAGAAAAAAAGAGATGATAAGAGAATACACCACTGTTTTTATACGGGGAAGGGGCGGATCGCGGTCCGGCTTCTTTTTTTTTAATACATAAAACGCGGTAACGGGCAGAACCACCAGAAGCACCCAGCGCAAAATCCGCTCGTCCACCACAAGGGCAAGGGATGAACCCAGGGCGGAACCGGCCAGAGCAGCGGCTATTGAAGGAAGACAAAGGAGTATGTCCACGTATTTGTTTTTGTAATAACGGAAAGAAGCTACCGCCGTACCGCCGACAGCGGAAAGTTTATTGGTCCCCAACGCAAAATGAGCGGGAACACCCGCCATAAGATAGGCCGGCAGTGAGATAAGCCCGCCACCACCCGCGATGGAGTCTATAAACCCTCCCAAAAAAACGAGGGGGCATACTATCAAGAATACAGAAAATTCCAATTCCATAATTGTTGAACCTTTTCCAAAACACGGACGAGTTTTGGAAAAGGCTTTGGAAAAAGCGGTTGAGACGAAGAACCCAGGAACACGCTCCTGGGTATGGACCATCGCCTTCCAATCAACATTAAGCCGGTCCGCTTTTTCCCGCTAAATCTAAGGCTGTTTTCCCAAAACGGAAGCTTTGGAACACCTCCCCCGGCTAAAAGGTAATTGTTTTTGGCTCCTCGGCAAAAGATGAAATAATAGCGGTGGCATCCTTAAGATAAAAAACCTGGGTGTTACCATCGTCAGCCGAATACATGGATTTTAATGACGGATAGGCGGCTAACATGTGCTGTCTTGCCTCTCTCCGGTCGTCTTCCACCAGAACGGCTTCTATACGAATCCATTTATCATCCAGCATCGCACAAATCTCGACATTGGGATTGGCTTTAATCTGTTTGGATACGCTTTTTACCTTCCCCGTTTGGACATACAGTTTGTTTTCAAAAACATCTACCGTCCCAAAGGGCCGAACCCGCGGCTTATTGCCGTCAATTGTCGCCAAATAATAGGTTCCACTTTTTTTCAAAAAATCATAAACTTCTTGCACCATGTGTTCCTCCACAATTTTATAGGTTCATTCGGGAATCCGGTTTAAATCCCCCACTCAGGCAAAAAGAACTAAGGTATGAGTCGACGGCTATGAACTCTAAAACCTCCGTTTACCCGAGGAAAGGGTATTATAAACTTTTATCTTTGATATCATCCTTTGGGTGATTTTGTCAATAGCGGCTGTCCCCCGGTACCAGGTACAGGATAAACGCATAGCATCGTCTGCCGCCTGTTTACCGCTGTCATAGCGGGGAAGAGGCTCCCGCGGGAAACGCGCAAGGGATTGCAGTGGAATACGTTTTGACAGGAAACCTGTCAAAACGTATTAGAACGGAAAGCCCGGTTTCCGGCGCTTGCGCCGGAAATGCGCCCACACGCGGAGGACGCAAAGTCCTATACTTTTGCAGGATGAGTCCCGGCCCCAAGGAGTTTCTCCCGGACGGCCCCGGCCATTACTTTTGGGCCGCCGCGATGAGCGTCGCCGCCCGGCGATCGTAGGGGGATTCATCCCAGCCGCCGTAGATCTCCACCGAAGAAAAACCCGTTTCCAGGAGGAGGGACCGCAGTTCCGATGCCGCATAGAGCCGCTGGGTAAAGGTCCGCTCGATCCGCCTGCTGTCCCGGATGAGAATCCACCGGTTTTGCAGGCTCCCCCAGGAGTCCAGGGGAGTATAGTGGGTAAGGACCAGGCACCCTGCCTGCTCAAACCATTCGGCCTCCACAAAATCCCGGACCGCGATCTCCTTGCCCAAGGTTTCGATGATAAAGGTTCCGCCGGGTTTAAGAGAATCATAGACGTTTTTTACCATAAGCCGGTCATCCCGGGGATCTTCAAAATAACCGAAGGAAATATAGAGGTTAACCGCGGTATCGAAGGCGCCGGGTCGTTTAAAGGAACGGGCGTCGGCATGGACAAATTCAATGTCCAGCTTTTCGTAGGCCGCGTCCTCCCGGGCGGTGGTAAGGTAGGCTTCGGTGACATCCACCCCGGTGGGATAAAAGCCCCGCCGGGCCAACTCCGCGGTGATTCGTCCAAACCCGCAGCAGAGATCCAATATTCGGGGGGGGGCATGGGAAGGCGTCCCGGGATCTTCGTGATAAAGCCTGAGTTTTGCCAGCCGGGTAATCCCATCGGCAACCACGGGCGCCTCGTTCCATCGTTTGGCGTCAAACATGATGGGGGCGTATTCCTCCCAAAAGGTTTCATCCAAAAACCATTCCTGTTTTAAATCCATAGCTTTGTCTCCCCCCATCTATTATAGGGCCAATTTTTTTTTGAAGTGCGAAAGCAGGAGGGCATAGAAACGGCATCGTAAACACGGTAGAATAAAGTTGCAAAACCAAACTATCGGAGGTATCGGACCAAGGGTCCGCCGATGCC
>JAIRMO010000039.1 GCA_031258625.1 Spirochaetaceae bacterium
TCCAGCCCATCCGCTGGTTTAATGTAAAACGTCAGCCAGTCATCCGCAAGACAGAGCCCGCGAATCTCGAAGACAAACCGGCGTTTCGTCTCCCGGAACACCCGGGCGAACAGCGCCAGAGCCTTATTGGGGACAGTCGCCGCGGCGCCTGTCCCTAAGCGGAACAGGGGTTCCCGGTTGTTGACACGGGTACGGACTTCATACCACACCCCTTGTTTTAATACACGTAATGGTCTCATGGAGAATATATGGGATTGACCAGCCGTTTTGCATTAGTAAAGGGTTCAAAAAATTCAAATTCCAAACAAATTCTGCTTGAAATTTTTATGGGTCAAGTTTAGCTCTGGGGGCGGGGTTTGCATAAATATACAGTTGGGGTCTGACCCTTTACGTATATTTATGCAAGGAGTGGGGGGCGGACCCGCTATGCGTATACGTTGCGGAAAAAGTCCGCCGGTTACCCTGATTTTCATGGATTAAAGAGGCTAAAATCAGCGTTAATCCACGGATAAATTCTTCCAGTCTTGCGTTTAAGTAACCGCCTATGGCGCGGCTTCCCCTTCCGCCGCCCCGTTCCAGGGGCATAAAACCCGCCGGCGGGGGGGGTTATTTTATGTCGTACACGCTCCGCAGGTTGATCCCCTGGGGTTTTCCGCTGATGATCGTTACCGTCTTTTCCCCGGCGTTCAGGTCAAAGTAGTTGTCGGAAAGGACGAGGTCCTCGGTTTCGTTGAGGATCTCCACGCTCTTGGCGTATGCCTCCGCCCTGACCGTGATCCGGTCCCCCTCCAGCCGGTAACTCAGCCGGGGGTCCCGATAACGGAAGTGCTTGGGCAGGGAGAAGATCACCGTCCCTTCGGAGATCACCCGGTCCCCCTTAAAGAGGTGAAAGCTCAGGTATTCGTCGTACAGGGCCAAGTCGGGGACTTCCACCTTGTCCAGCCATACCGAAGAGAGGGGGCCCACGGTAACCGCCGCGGTTCCCTCCTTCAGAATCCGCGCGGCCGCGTCCCGGATTTCCCAGGAGGCCCGGAGCTTTTTTTCCTCCCGGGTCTCGTTGGCCACCGAAAGCCGGAAACTCTTTTCGATATCTTTTCGCTGGGTGTTTACGTTGGTGTCCTGGGTGAGGAGCCCCTCCTCCTGGCAGGAGATCATCAGGGGCTCGAAAAACCGCCGGGCAAAGTAGTGCAGGGGTTTCCAGCGGAAGTAATAGTCCAGGGAGGCCCAGGAAGCCACGGGCCAGCAGTCGTTAAGCTGCCAGTAGATCGCCCCCATACACCGGCCCCGGTTCCGCCGGAAGTGTTCCACCCCGTATTTGATCGCCTCCGCCTGTAGAAGCTGGGTGGCGTAGATCAGGGTCTTAAAATCGGTGGGGTACAAAAAGGTCTGGTAGAGGTAGTTCATGATCTTCCCGTTGGCGGCGTTGTTCCGCTGGTGTTTTTCCATTATATACGAGAAGATGTTCCGGTCCCCGGGGAGGGTGTAGGTTTCCACGGTTTTGGGGAAGGGAAAGGACTGAAAACCGAACTCCGAGGCGTACCGGAAAAAATAATTCCGGTAATCCGAAAAGGGCTTGTTCCCGTGCCATACCTCCCAGTAATGGACATCCCCCCGGTTGGGATCGTTGGGGGCGTCGAAACTCCCCCCCGAGGAGGGGCTTGCCGGCCAATAAAAGGTTACCGGATCATGCTCCTTGAGCACCTGGGGGAAGACGTATTCGTACATCTTGATATAGTCCGCCTTTTGCCGGTGGGTGTTTACCCACATCCCCTGGTCCACGAACATCTCCATCTCGTTGTTCCCGCACCACAACCCCAGGGAGGGGTGGTGGCGGATCCGCTTGACGTTGTCCGCCAGCTCCGCCCGGATGTTCCGGTCGAATTCTTCGGTGAGATCGTAAACCGCGCAGGCAAACATAAAGTCCTGCCAGACCACCAGCCCCAATTCATCGCAGGTATCAAAGAAATAATCCGCCGGGTAATACCCGCCCCCCCATACCCGGATCGCGTTAAAATTGGCGGCCGCGCACTGTTCCAGCAGCTTCGCCGTCCGTTCCGCCGTGATCCGGCTGTAGATGTTATCCTCGGGGATATAGTCCGCCCCCATGGCGAAGAACCGGACCCCGTTCACCTCGTGGGCAAAACTCTCCCCGTATTGGTCTTTTTCACGGCGCATGGTCAGGGTCCGCAGCCCGATCCGGCGTTCCCAGGCATCCAGCTCCGTCCCCCCCTTGCAGAGGGTTACCTTTACCCGGTACAGGGGCTGGGCTCCGAGGCCCCGGGGCCACCACCGTTCGGGGTGGTCTATGGTGATGGTCCGGGGGGAATCCCGGTATACCGCAGTGTCCCCATGGGGGGTGGTAAGGGCCACCTCGTAGTGTAAAAGGGCCGCCCCGGCTTCCTCAGGGGTAAGGAGCCCCAGGGTTCCCCCGGTGCCCCCGGCCTTGACCCCTTCTATCCCCGGGACGATTCCCAGGGTTACCCGGTCTTCCCCGTGTTCCTGCCGGATAAACACGTTGTCCAGCCGGGCCGTATCTATCCCCAGCAGGCGGATATCCCGCCAGATACCCGCGTCGGGCAGCCGGGGGCCCCAGTCCCACCCGAACATACAGTGGGCCTTGCGGATCAGGGGGAAGCCGTCCATACAGTCCGAGGAGCCGTCGGTCCGGGACTTTTGATAGGCCTCCCGGATAAATTGGGTGGGGGAATGAAACACCGCCCGCAGGCGGTTTTCCCCCGGTTTCAGCCGATCCTTGACCTCGTACTCCCAGGTCCGGTGCATATTATCCGCCTTTCCCAGAAAGTCCCCGTTCAGGTACAGGTCCGCCAGGGTGTCCAGCCCTTCACAGCGGAGTACCACCCGGGAACTCCCCCGGAGTTCCGGGGATGGGGTAAACCGGTTTATGTATTCAAAATCGTTTTCCATTATCGCCAGGGCCTGGTCCTCATTGTCCCGCCAGTAGGGATCCTCCATCTTTTTGTTGCGGAGCAGATCGGCATACACCGACCCCGGCACCCGGGCGGGGAGCCAGCCGGTTTCGGTCGTTTTTTTCATTTCCCAGTTATCGCATAGATTTTGTATGATCATGGTTTTCTCCTCATAAAAGGCCCCGCTGACCCGGACCTCATTTCAGATTAACCGAGGGACGGCTTCCCTGTCTACAATGGCCCGCTCCCGGTTACGCGGGAACTCCGGTTTTATGTTCCGCTGCATTGTTTATTATTATCATCCGTAGTATTATCATCCCATCTTTAATGTGAAGGTTTTTTGATTTTTTGGATTCTATTCCAAATTAGAGGAGGAAATTGAGTTATGAACAAAGTTTTTCAATTACACGAACATGGAACTACGGTCCGCCGGGAGGTTCTGGCGGGACTTACCACCTTCCTGACCATGGCCTATATTCTGGCGGTTAACCCCGGAATGCTCGGTTCGATTGAGGGTATGAGTAGGGACGGGATTTTTGCCGCCACCGCCATCGCCTCGGGTATCGCGACCCTGGTCATGGCTTTCGCGGCGAATCTGCCCGTGGCCCTGGCCCCGGGAATGGGGCTGAACGCCTTTTTTACCTATACGGTGGTATTTGGCCTGGGCTACAGTTGGCAGATAGCCCTGACGGCCGTTTTCCTTGAGGGGATCCTCTTTGTCATCCTTTCTCTTTTTAACGTCCGGGAAGCGATTATCAAAGCCATTCCGGGGAACCTGAAAAAAGCCGTGGCCGTGGGGATCGGCCTTTTTATCGCCCTTATCGGGTTTTCCAACGCCGGTATTGTGGTGAACGATGCGGGTACCATCATCGGCCTTGGGGATCTGTCCGGCCATAACCAGTTCCTGGCGCTCCTCGGTCTTATCATCATCATCATCCTGTATGCCCTCAAGATTCCCGGCGCTATCCTCATCGGAATCTTGGCCACCACCTTCATCGGTATTCCCCTGGGAGTTACCAGCGTCGGCCAAGGCTGGACCGCCAATGATTTTCTGCCAAAGGCGCCCCTCTTTTTCCGGTTTGATTTTTCCTCGGTTTTGACTTTTAAGTTTTTCACCGTATTTTTCACCTTCCTTTTTGTGGATATTTTTGATACCGTGGGGACCCTGGTGGGGGTAACCACCCAGGCGGGACTCATCGACAAAAACGGTGAGATTCCCCGGGTAAAGCAGGCCCTCCTCGCCGACGCGGTCGGGACCGTTGTCGGGGCGGCCCTGGGAACCTCCACGGTTACCAGTTATGTGGAAAGTACCGCCGGGGTTGCCGCGGGGGGCAGAACCGGGCTTTCCGCCCTGGTAACGGGGCTCCTCTTTTTCCTGGCCCTTTTCCTTTCGCCCCTGTTCCTCCTTATTCCCAGCGCGGCCACCGCCCCGGCCCTGATCGTGGTGGGTTTCCTCATGATACGGACGGTTACGACCATTGATTTTGCCGACCCCACCGAGGGGATCCCCGCGTTCCTCGCTATCGTGATGATGCCCTTTGCCTACAGTATCGCCGAAGGCATCGTTTATGGGGTTCTTGCTTACGTGATCCTCAAGGCGGCTACCGGGCGGTTTAAAGACGTTTCGGTAATAACCTGGGCGTTATTTATTGTTTTTATGCTCCGGTTCTTTTTGAAATAGAGGGGGGATTATCATGAAAGCGTGGTTTATTACTTTTGCGGAATATATCAAAGAAGCGGATCATAGGGTGTACACCATCCTGGACGGCTTGTCCCATGATGAACGGGAGAAGGAACGGGGGAGTTATTACGGCAGCCTTTCCGGCCTTACCCTGCACCTCTTGGGGGGGACCCTGTTTTTTCATTCCCTTTTCAAGGGCGCCCTGGGGGAGGGTTCCCCGGCGGCAAAGGTCCTGGATTACCCGGCCATAACCCTTCCCAAGGGAAAGCTCTCCGAAGCCCAGTGGAAAAGCCTGGGGCCCTTTTTTGAGGCCGCCGACGGGGCAACCGTCGAGTTTATAAAGGCCCTCAAGGATGAGGAACTCAGCTCCCCGATAACGCTTGACTGGTATGGGGGTAATCCGCCGTCGGTCCCCCTCTTTTTTATGCTGCAACAGCTCACCGCCCATGGGATTCATCACCGGGGGCAGATCTCCCAGATCCTGGATGAGCTCAAGGTGGATAATGATTATTCCGGCATCGACGTGGCTTTTTTGCCGAAATGAACCGGGGAGAGGCTCCGGATCACGGCGTCAAGCGGAAGGCTCGACGCCGGAGGTCCCGCCCCCCCTGCCGGGTTGCAGCAATTCAAAGTTTAAAAAAAGGTTCGTTCAATCTAAAAATGACCAAATGGGTTTGAAGTATACGGTCATCTTAATTCAGTAGAGTAACCATTTGGTCATTTTTTACCATAACGTTCCCGTTTTTTTGCAGCAGTTTTTGTTTTTTTCGGAGAGAAAAGACGCCCGAAAAAGTTCACCGGCCCGGTTACTGGTTCTTATGCCTTACCTTTTCCAGGGCCACGCCGTGATACCGGGACTCAAAAACACGCGTACGCGTGCGTTTCTTGGGCGGGGGTGGCGGCGGGCAAATAGCGGGGGGACCCTCCGGGGGGAACCGCTATTTGCCCGGCCGACAGGCGCCCGATAAGCGCAGGCGGCAGCGGCACGCAGTAGCGTGTTGACGAAATAAGGCGCCATGGCGTAGGCCCAATAAAGGCCGCTGTTTAGGCCAAGGCATCAGGCCGCCCCCCGGAAGTTTTTTTAGGTGTCTTTTCTCTTCATGTCTATTTAAACTTTGAATTGCTGAAGTATGTTACCGAAACCTTGACAGAAAACCCAAAAAAAACAATAATTCCAAAGGAACATAACCACCGGGGAGTTCCCTAAAAAACCCAAAAAACAGGAAGGTTTCCCCAAAACTTCGGTCTTTGGAAACGTTTCCTTTTTCCTCTGACCGAAGGTCCACATTAACCGGGTTTTGGGAAAGGCGTTGAGTTCCCCTGAATTGGAAAAAGGAGGCGATTCCATGAAAAAATATTCCCGGCGGAGGGTTCCGGCGGTTTCTCTTTTGTTGCTGGCGGTCCTGTTGTCCTGTTTCTTCCCCCGGACCGCGGATGCCCAGACCGAGGAGCGGATTGAAACCGGGCGGTACGGTACCGGGGAATTGGAGCTGCCTTCGGACATACCGGAGCAGGCCGGTCATAACAACCGATGGCTGTATCTTGGCGCCCGGCTGGGACCCTCCATGCGGTTTTATATTCCCCCAGGGGACATCCACTATACCGGAAACGACACCCAAAATTTTTCTTTTGATACGGCAATCCAGGCAAACCTGCAGCTCCTGCCCTATTTGAGTATCCAAGGGGAAGTGATTTTTACCCGGGATAATGCCTCCCGCAAGAATTTTATCCGTAATTCCGGCGGACAAATTGAGGAGTATACCCAGGATTATACCTCTTTTTTCCTGCAGGTTCCCCTGTTGCTCAGGTTGAATTTCTACCCCGGTAAGTTCCGGGTCTCTCCGTTTTTTGGCCTTTACTACATTGCGGCCCTGGGGCAGATCCGGATCAAAGATTACCCGGGTAACCAGCAAAAATCTTTGGACTACGGGGTTTTTCCGCCCTTTGGATTGTTGGGCGGTCTAAACGCCGCGTTGAAATGGGGGCCCGGCATGATCTTTGCCGATCTCCGGTACGGTGAAGATCTGGGGGAGCCGACGACATGGGATGAAAAACAAAAAACCTACAAACGGAGCATGATATCTTTCACCCTGGGGTATGAATTTGGGTTATTCGCAAGAAAAACGGGGGACAACCATGAATAGCTATCGGCCCGGATCGCCCGGGGTAAGGGGATTTCCCCTCAGGGGTTTCTCCCTTATCCTCGGCTTAATTTTATTGCCTTCCCTTGTATTTGCCCAAACCGGGCCAACGGAATCCGCCGGGGGACCTGCCCCGGTTGAAAAGAGCATGGTGGCGATCATTCCCTTGGGGAGGGACGAAACCATTATGACCCAGCGGTTTTACCAGGGGGTCATAGACGCGGTGGCGGCCCTTGAGAAGTACAGCCCCCAGCCGATAAGTCGGGAAGTTTTTAGCCAGGAAGGGGTGGAAATACCCATGGCTATGCCCCCCCGGCAGGATTTAACCGCCGGCGCCCGGTACGCCCTGACCGGCGGAGTATATATGGACAGCGAGACCATGGAGTATTACCTGCAACTATGGCTTTGGGATATGTCAGGTTCCACCATGATTTATTCCGATATTTTGATCTACGAAAATATAGACGACGCCATATTGAGTTTACCCGGGCTGGTGGAATGGCTTTTTTCCCATATCTATGAGGTAGTCCTTGAAGAACCGGTAGTCCTCTCCCCGGAACCATGGTTCTCGCTGGGCCTGCGGACCGGTTTTTCCCGGCGGTGGTACGCCGGTCAGAGCGAGGCCAAAGCCGTGAGTATCGAAGGCGGTATATTCGGTTCCTTATACCTCAATTCCCTGTTTGCCCTGCAGCTTGAGATCCTCTTTACCGGGGACACCCTGGTCTACCGGGGCCTCGATTTGAACAGTACCGATGTTATCATAAAAAACGAACAATTCAGAGCCTTTTCTTTGATGACGCCCTTACTGATAAAAATAAATTTTAAGACCGGACCGATACGGTTTTCCCCGCTGGCGGGAATATACGCGGTGGCGCCTCTGGGGAAAATCCGCTACCACACGAATGTGGACGGGGAAGACCGGTATTATACCTATTCCTTAATGCCCCTGGGATACACTGCGGGGCTTCAAGGGGCGGTGAAATTTGGGTCGGGGATGCTTTTTGCGGATCTGCGTTACGCCGGAGATTTTGGATCGGCAGCCGTTAATAATAACGAAAAAACAAACTACCGGCGGAGTATGGTTTCCTTTTCCCTGGGATATGAATTTGGCGTTTTATATAGAAAAAGATGAGCCTCCGCGGGGCAGCGGGCGGACCTGCGGTCCGGCGCGGTATCTTGAACGGCGCTTTATTTCAATGGAGGTTCCTTCGGTAGGAAGTTGAATCGCAGGCCGCCTAAATTTTTGCGGTTAGGGTTTACCCCGGGGCAGGCTGCTTAATCGTGTCTCCCTATGGGGTAACGTCCGTTAGGCAAAGGGCTGTCTTTAAAGGGGGAAAAGGCATATACTGGAAAAAATGCGGAACAAACTTACCAATGAATTGGCGGTCTGCGGTTTTAACGCCGCGGCGGCTCTGGGGGAGTACCATCCCGAAAAAATAAACCGGCTTTTTCTCCGGGAGGACCGGCTGAAACAGTTCACCCGGGTGTGCAAAAATTTGGCGGAACGGAAACGGCCCTATAAGCTCTGCGGGGATGAGGAACTGGAGCGGATCTGCAAAAGCCCCCGGCACCAGGGGGTGGTGGCGATGATCGAAGAACCGGTAGTGGAACCGGTGGGAAAAGCGGATATAGAAGGCTGGGCCGGAGAACGGAAAACCGGCCTGGTTCTCCATTCCGTGGGGAACGATCATAACCTGGGGGCAATGGTCCGTTCCGCGGCTTTTTTCGACGCCCCCCTTATCATCCTTTCCGAAGGGGACGAGGAGGCCCGGCTTACCACCAGCGCCTATCGGGTCGCCGAAGGGGGAATGGAACAGGTAACCTTCCGAAAAGCGGGGAATACCGGGGTGTTTATCAAAAGCCTTTCCCGGTCGCTCATCACCATCGGCGCGGACACGCGGGCCCACTTAAGGATTCGGGATCTGGGACGCATCATCCGGGAAAAGGCCGGGTTGCCGCGGGGCAATCCCGGGACCGGGTACGTCCGGCCCGGGATTGCCCTGGTAGTGGGGAACGAAGAAACGGGGCTGCCCCCGGAGGTAAAGGCCCACTGTTCCGTCCTGGTACGGATCCCCGGGACCGGGATTATTGAAAGCCTCAACGTTGCCCAGGCGGCGACCCTTTTTCTCCATGAGATCTACGAATCCTAGGAGGCCGATTGGGAATGCCGGGGGCCACACCCCATAGGCGTTTACTTAAACGCAAGACTGGAAGAATTTAACCGTGGATTAACGCTGATTTTAGCCTCTTTAATCCGTGAAAATCAGGGTAACTGGCGGACTTTTTCCGCAACGTATACGCATAGCGGGTCCGCCCCCCACTTCTTGCATAAATATACGTAAAGGGTCAGACCCCGAACGTATATTTATGCAAACCCCGCCTCCAGAGGGGGGTTCCTTTGCAGGGCAACCGCATTATAAATTGAACAGGATTTTAAGCAAAAACTCGGGTTCGTAGGAGGCGTAGAGCCGTTTCCGGTTGAGGGACAACTTCCGTTTGCCGTATTTCTCCGTCGGTTCC
>JAIRMO010000128.1 GCA_031258625.1 Spirochaetaceae bacterium
GGCATCGGCGGACCCTTGGTCCGATACCTCCGATAGTTTGGTTTTGCAACTTTATTCTACCGTGTTTACGATGCCGTTTCTATGCCCTCCTGCTTTCGCACTTCAAAAAAAAATTGGCCGGTGAAAAAGATACGCCGGGCCGCGATTGAACAGGCCCTTATGGTCATTATAGGGCAGGCTAACATCAAATGCAGCCGGGAATTATTTACCGAAGCCTTACCCCTCTACCGGGAACATCCCAAACTTTCTTTTATTGATTGTTATTGCCTTTGTTTATATGTCCCGCGGCATCGGCGTATAAGTGGATAATCCATGTAGTTCAGGATAAAGAACGTAAAGAATTCCCGGAACAAGCCGTTTTAGGGCAGCGTTGATGGGAAGGCGTGGTCCATACCCCGTCGAACCTTCGGTTCGCGCTCGTTCCTGGGTTCTTCATTAATGTGTGGCTAATCAGCGTTGCCCTATTGTTTTTCTCGTTTTTCTGCGAAAAAACCACAGATTAATAGCGGTATGTCCTGAAGTCAGACGCGGTTCCATGCCTTACGTTAGCTGGTTTGGCGGCGGTGGGTTTACTATAAATCATCGATTGGGTATATTATTACTATGAAAAAGGGGAAAAATCTTCCGGTGGTTTTGGCCGGGGTTATTATTGTTTTTGTGACGGCCGCCTGTACCGGCGGTCCTTCCGCGCAAGGTGAAACCCGCGTTTTTCCCGATATTATCGGAAAAAACTGGTACTTGACCGAGATCCGTACCGAACCCGGCGGCATAATCCTTGACCGGGCCGCTATGGAAGCCGATGGTCTGGGGGATGCCTTTACCCTGAAGTTTGAGGAAGATCAGATCGGCGGCGTCGCTTTGCCGAACCGTTATTTTGGCCCCTATACCCGGAAAGGGCACGGCATTCAATTTAACCGAATTGCCTCCACGCTTATGGCGAGTTTTAAAGAACTGGACATCACGGAACGTGAATATTTTGATTACCTGGATCGGGTGCAACGCTGGGCTTGGAACCGGGATCACTTGGAACTCCATAGTACCGCTCCCACGGGTCAGCAGGCGGTATTGATCTTCGAGGAGCGGGTTTTTTAAACCCCTTGGGGAAAAGGAGTGGGGGTAGCGGAAAACCCGCGACGCGGGGTTGGAGCGAGGGGGAGCAGCGTCGAAAAAGGCTTTTCATGGGGTCAGACCCCTTTTTTTGGCGCAGCGGCGCTCCCCCTTCTAATTCATTGACCGCGCCAGGTTTCCCTCCCTTAAAGGGAATTGGAAAGCTGAATCAGCCTGTTTTTGGTTTTGGTGTCGCGCTTCCATTCGTATATCTTGGCGGTGTCTTTTATGTAAGATTTAATTTTACTCCGGGCTTGTGGATCCGCCAGATTTTTGTTTAAATCAGGAATGGTCAGGATCATGCCGGGTATAATTACATCGGGATTAAAAACCACCCCGCTGGAAGCAAGCATAATTATGGGGAAATAGTACCCATTCTCCTTGCCATAATACTTTTTAGAAAGGGACGAAAGGGTATCGCCCCAAACAACCCTATGACGCCGGGCGCCTTCGAGGATAATCGTTGATGGCCGGGGCGCGGTGGTTTTTTCAACCGCCGGGGCTGGTTTTTGACCTGCGGCGGTGGGCGCCGGATTCCGGGCAGGCGTGGAGCCGGTAACGGGCTTGGGGGTATTACTCGGGACGGCGGGTTGGGTCGCACAGGAGATGACACCCAAGACCAGAAACAAAAGCAGGGACATAAAGGATATTTGAGCCTTTCTTGCCAGGCATAAGAGCGCTTTCCCTAAACGAAGTTTTGAAATCCGTGTTTTTCTTTTCATTTTTTCTCCTTGTCATGCGTCTCTTCCACGATAAATCGGAAGAGGAGGAACTATACCTATAAGCCTCCGCGGGGCAAGCCCCGCGACATCTTAAGCCTTACTTGTTTTAGAACGGAGGTTCGTTCGATAATTATTTGAACCGCGGCAAGCCGCAGGGTATTAAACCGGGGTTGTTCCAAAACACTATATATAGTATACTATATTTTATTATAATTATGAAATGAATGGCTTCAAAATTGCAAATTTAAAGTGACGCCGCTTCTAAAGCCCGCTTTTTCGGAAACAAAGTTTCCGCCCCAACCGGGTTTTGGAACCGGCTTGCCGGGACGGTGAAACATGGCCATTGTGCAGGTTCGGGACTATTTAAAGCGCTGGAACCGGGATAAGGATATTATCGAGATGGAAGCCTCTACCGCAACGGTGCTTGAAGCCGCCGCGGCCTTGGGGGTCTTACCCGCCCGGATAGCCAAAAGCATTTCCCTTAAATTGGGTGATAAAGCGATTGTTGTGGTGATTGCCGGGGATATGAAGTTGGACAACCGTAAATACAAGGATCGTTTTGGGATGAAGGCCAGGATGCTTTCCCCCGAGGAGGCTTTGGACATAACCGGCCATGCGGTGGGCGGGGTCTGTCCCTTTGGGCTTCCCCCCGGGGTGGATGTTTTTTTGGATCTTTCCATGAAGCGTTTTGACACGGTATTCCCTGCCTGTGGGAGTAGTAATTCGGCCATTGAACTTACCATGGAGGAGCTTGACGAATACTCCAGGAATAAGGGATGGGTGGATGTCTGTAAGCCGATTAACGAGGGGTAGCGGAATAAAATGTTTCATGTGAAACATTTTATTCCATAGCTTTAGCCCGAATCGGTTATGACCGGAGGGTGGAGGCGCCTGTCCCTGAGGCCCCATGGAAGCATAAAAAAGCAAGTCAATGAGAAGGAAGAACATTTATACTATAAAAGTGGAATTTGTTCGGAATTTGAAGTTTTTGAACCCTTTACTAAAGCAAAACGGCTGGTCAATCCCATATATTCTCCATGAGATCATTACGCATACTGAAACAAGGGGTGTGGTACGAAATCCGTACCCGTATCAACAACCGGGAACCGTTGTTCCGCTTAGGGACAGGCGCCGCGGCGCCTGTCCCCAATAAGGCCCTGGCCCTGTTCGCCCGGGTGTTCCGGGAGACGAAACGCCGGTTTGTCTTCGAGGTCCGGGGGCTGTGTGTGGAAGACGACTGGCTGACGTTTTATATCAGGCCGGCGGACGGGCTGGAACTTCCGGCAATCATGAAGTGGCTGAAACAGGTGTTCGCCCAGCGGTACAACCGGGCGGAGGGCCGGATCGGGCATATCTGGGGGGACCGGTATGGGTCGCGGATAGTGGAGGGGGATGCGGAGGAGGAGGAGATAACGGCGGCGGGGGAGTGGAGCGAGGTATCGGATGCTGGGGTCAGACCCCGGTACAAGGAAACGGCGATTCAAACCGCTTTTCTCCTCATACTCCCCCTTCTCCCCGCCTCCGCACCCGGATAAACGGCGCCAATCCGTCCCGGATTCCGAATCAGTTCCCCGGTTTACCCCATGCCGAAAATTTTCCGGGGAAAGGTCTGTCCCGAAACAGGTTGTTGATTGTTCGGTGAAACCCCGGTATACTTGGACTGTTCGGGAGGAAGATTATGGGAGACGGAATAGTTCCCAGACGGGTCCTGTACAATGGGAATGAGATTCCCGGTATCGGTATGGGGACCTTTGGTTCCGACCGGTATTCACCGGCGGAGGTATCTGCGGCGGTGGCCGGCGCTATCCGTAGCGGCTACCGCCTGTTCGACTGCGCGGCGGTTTATGGTAACGAAGACCTCATCGGTGCGGTTTTTGAGGAGGCCGTCAATTCCGGGGTGGTAAAACGGGAAGAACTTTTTGTTTTTTCCAAGGTCTGGAACAACCAACACGGCCGGGGTGAGGTCTTATTATCCCTGGCAAAGACCCTCCGGGATCTGCGGCTGGATTATATAGATGCGTTTTTTGTCCACTGGCCTTTTCCCAATTACCACGCCCCGGGCTGCGACGGCGACACCCGTAACCCCGATTCGGTTCCCTTTTCGGCGGAACGGTTTTTGGCGACCTGGCGGCAGATGGAACGGCTTGTGGATATGGGGCTGACCCGTACCATCGGTATGTCCAACATGACCATCCCCAAGCTGGAGGCCGTACTCCCTCACTGCCGGATTAAACCCGCAGTGATAGAAATGGAACTGCACCCCTGCTTTCAGCAGCCCCAGTTGTTCGACTATTGTGTTGTCCGGGGGATTCAACCCATAGCCTATTGTCCCCTGGGATCACCCAACCGGCCGGAACGGGATAAAACCCCGGAGGACCGCATCGATATGGAACAGCCCGAGGTTCTGGCGGCGGCGCGGGCCCACGGGATTCATCCCTCGGCGGTCTGTCTGAAATGGGCCATCCAGCGAGGGGCTATTCCCATCCCCTTTTCGGTTCACGAAAAAAACTACCTGGCCAATCTCCACGCGGCTCAGGGGGACTCCCTGACCGGGGAGGAGATGGCGGCCCTGGCAAAGGCGGACAAAAACTGCCGTCTGATTAAAGGCCAGGTATTCCTTTGGCCCGGCGCCAAAAGTTGGGAGGATCTTTGGGACCCGGAGGGGTGTATTTCTTCTTAGACGCCGTACCTGAACAAAAGGCCCGGCATCTTGAGAACAACACGCCTCGTCCTTCCGGGCGGGGTTGGTTGATTCAGAAATGACCCCGCCATCCAATTTGGAACATTGGGCCGTCGATGAATTTGGCATCCAATAAATGTCCCAGCCATCCGGTCTCTAAATATACACTGAGAGATTTTGTAAAAAATATATCTGTGCCGCCGCCTCCGCCAAAAACGAATGTCAAAGGGGTTTTAAACAGAGCCTTTGTGTCATTTCCCCAAAACCCGATTCCCCCTTCCACAAATCCATAAATACGCATAAGCTTATTGGGCGAAATTCCCCCAAAACTTATTTTTTCCGACAAGGTAAATGTGCCGTAATCGGCGCTGTTTTTATTATGTATGGAATTACCTCTTATTACCAAATGGTTTCTTATATCCCATCCATTATGGTAAATGAGAAACGCGAATTCACCCTGTCCGCCGCCGCCAATAGCGGGTGAAAATGTTAAACCGCCTCCAATGGTGAACCGCCCTACGTCATCAGAATTTCTCTCCTGCGCCGGCAAACTTGCACAGAAAAGAACCGCAGCTATCAATAAGAAAGCCTTTTTCTTGAACATAATTACCTCCGAATGTAATTTCTAAAGGTAATTTTATGGGAATTTATTTCCAAAAAACAGTAAGAAAAAGTATACTTTTACTAATAGAGGCTGTTCCAAAACTTCAGTTTTTGGAACAGCTTCCTTGGATTTAAAAGAAAAACCGGGGCTTTTGACCGGTTTTTCCAAGAGCCTGTTCCAAAACCGTGCGCGTTAGCGCACAGTAAATTAGTTTTGGAACAGGCTCAATAACTTGTCTTTTTTCTCTTAAACACCCCTGTTTTCCTTTATTTTCAGTAAAACAAGCTCCCGATTGTTCTTAATCCCCAATTTCCGATAGATATTGTAGGTATGTTTTTTAACCGCCGAAAGTGAGATAAAAAGCTTGTTCGCTATATCTTCATATTTTAGGCCGTTGCATATCTCCATCGCGACTTCATTTTCCCGTTTCGTCAGTAATTTCAAGCCTGATTTGTTATCATTAACGTGAGACAATCTGTTTTTGCAATACCATAACCCCGGAATATGATAAACAATTAAGAATATGCCGAAATAGAGAGAAAGAAAATATCGTATATTCCAAAACAGAAAATATGCGGGGGCAGCAAAAAGACTAAAGAACAGCGCGATAAAGAAATTAACAATACCCATTTTTACAATTTTATATTCGGGACTTTCCTTCTTCCATCCGCAATTTTTCTGTCTGAATAATGGAAACAAGGGTATTATAAAAAATATCACGGTCGTCAGACCTAGAAACGGCAGATGGTTTGTTATGATAAGAATATTGTGTACCAAGACAGACGATATAAAAACAACCGGTATAAAAAGATAATAAAATTTCCGGATGTTATTCGACTTATAAATATGATACGGAACCGTAATAAAGAAACTCGATGTGCTGTTCACTATTATCGTCATTATTACGTGATTGTCTTCCATGGTATTAATAAGAACCATAATAAGAAAAGTTACCAACAATACATTGGTCAAAATAAATAAAAATGACAATTCGATTTTATTCCTGGACTTATGATACATGACGGCCCATAAAAATATGTGAAAAAAACATATACTATATACCATGAGCCAAAGTAATATGTTAAATATTTTCATACTATCATTCTAGCGTTTGTTAGGGGTTGATTTCAACATTCGATGACTGCGACAAGGTCGAAGTTTCGTCCCGCAATGAACCCTGCCAATCCCATAGAATCGTATGGGTGGTCCGGAGCGGGGCAGTAAAATTACCGGTTTTAAAAAGGGGCTTGAATTTAACCATATAAACGAGTAGGATGTGGGTGTTTAAAAAAGACACGGGTAACCGTCCTTGTACCATACCGAAGGCATTGTCCTTCAAGAAAATGTTATAACGAGGTAATCGATGAAAAAAATGTTTTTTGGAGTGTTATTGGTGGTAATATCCCTGGCGCTTTCGGCCCAGGAAGGGGCCGTATCGAGAAACAACGGCCACACCCTGTCCCTGGGAGCTTCCGCCGGCGTATTATACGGTCAAAGTGAAGAAATTGTTTACCTGTATCAAAATACCGGCACTAAATTAAGCCAATTACTTTGGGACCTTAAACCCCTGGTTTATGCCGGGGCGGATGTAAACTACCGTTCGCATAAACCGGCAAATCGCTGGGGGGTGTTTTCCGATGTTTCATTTAAAATCGGGCTTCCCATGAAAAGCGGCGTCATGGAGGATAGGGATTGGATCGCCCTGGATTATCCCCAGTGGTTGACCCACTACTCGGTACATGATAATTATACGGAAACCGGCATCCTGGTGGACGCCGATATGGGCCTTTCGGTTGCAATTATGAGGCCGTTTTTGTTAAAAGCCTATCTCTCCTACAGCCTTATGTATTTTTCATGGAGGGCGAAGGGCGGTTCCTTTTTATATCCGGTATGGGATATTAACAACGATGGGGAACCTGATGGGGAGCATGCATATTATACAAGACCGGTTGATGTTATAACCTACCAACAGGCATGGCATATCGTTTCACCGGGGATTGCTTTTTATGGTGAATTTAACCGGTATTTTAACGCGGAAATTGCCTTCAAGGCGAGTCCGCTTGTATGGTGTATCACCGTGGACGACCATATTCTGCGAAATTTTATAATCACCGACATCCTGGACATAGGGCTTTTTATAGAACCAAGCCTGCTTTTTTCTTTTACCCCGAGTGATTTTTTTACATTGTCCCTGGGGGTTCAATACAGAAACATAAGCCTCATTCGGGGGGATTCAACATATAAAGAAACCGGCGAGCCGGCCTGGGTGGAAAAAAATATAGGCGGCGCGGGTTATTCAGTTCTTGACGCGGGTATTGTCGCGACCTTCAGGCTTTTTCATAGGCCATAGACCCGCGGCTTGTCAGGTCCGCCGGCGGCGGGGTTTAAGCCCCTGGAGCGGGGCGGACCTTTGGTCCGCCCCCACGCATTGCATAAACATACGTAAAGGGTCAGACCCCGGCCGCATTCTTGCATAAATAAACGCAAAGGGTCAGACCCCAGCCGTATATTTATGCAAGCCCCCCGGAGGGGGTTCCCCCTCCTTATAAACCCCGCCGGTGGTGGGCGAACCAGTCGCTAGCCTTTTCCGTCACCGTGGCATTTCCTGGGCCTACACCGTGCCGCTTCTTTTGGCTTGCCCCGCTCAATGTTTCGCGTGCTTTTGCCGGGCGGGGAGCGGCCTTCCCTCCCCTCCCGCCTGCTCCGGGGGCTTCTAACCCCCTATGGGGGTTAGAAGGTGTAGGTCAACCCCAGTTTTACAAAATTACTTTCATGGTATTGTCCCAGTTCCCCCTTTTTATTCCCCCCAAAGATACCCCCGGAAAATTCCAGGCCCACGTCTCCCCGGGTCCAGAAAATGCCGGGCAAGACATAAACATCCCGGTCCTCTATCCCCCAGATCACCGCGGTCCTCAGTTCCAGTTCATCCCGGAAAAACTTTTTCGAGAGGACCCCGGTAAACCTGGTGGAGGTCATCTCTTTCCCGGCCTCCGTATCCAGGGCGGGATTGTCCATTACCCCGCTGTCCAGGAGCCGGATGGTCTCATTCACCTGGAGGTTGAGGTTTATCCCCCAGAGGAGATCCCGGTCAAAGCCCAAAGACCAGGCGAGGAAGGGGTTGTACACCCCCCCGTCCTCCCCGGAAAGGTCTTCGGTGATATGGGCCGCCGCCTCCGCCCGGAGGTTAAAGCCCCCCAAAACCATGGCGTAATCCACGCCGATCTGGTGGTAGGGGTTATAGACAATCGAGGGGGTTACAACCGGGGGGACCCCCGTTGCGTATTGCTGCCAAAAGGTTTTAAGCCCCGCTAAACTCACCGCGGGCCGGGGCAGCCTGCCGAAATAATACTGGAATCCCAGGTCGGCCGAAAGCCAGGTGGTGGTAAACCGAAGCCCTGCCTGAGAATAATCCATGGAAAGGGTCTCAGGATAATCAATGCCTAAAGGAGCCGAGGAAAAATTGGCGATAACCCCGTCAATTTGCGCCTGAGGCGTCCCGGGGGGGGAGGACTCGTACAACCACCTGCTTCCCCCCTGGGTAATCCGGGCAGGCAGTTCGTAAACCTCGGCGGGTATCCAGTGGCCCTTATCGTCAAAACGGTGTCCTTGAAACCAGGGGATAAAAACCGCCTCCAGCTTTGAAAAGTCGCCGAACCCGTAGGAGAGATGGATCATGGGCCGGGCTATTTTCATGCTCTGGATATCGGTTATACTCGTCAGATCCCGGTAATCCAGGGGATTTACCACGTCCAGGGGACCCAGGCTGTCCGCTTTTCCCCAGGTGAGTTTCCGCAGGCCCCCTTCGATACTGAAGGAGCCGAAATAGGCCCGGGCATAGGCCTCGTCAATTTCAACAGGGGAAGAAGACCCGTCAAACACGGGTTTAAGTTTCAGGCTGATGACCCCGTCGGCGTTCTCCCCGTAGGCGGAGAATTCGAGCTGCCCGGAAAAAATATTCCCCAGGGTGTTTTCAAAAGCGGCTTTGAAATTCGAATCATCCACATAGCCAAGTAATTCCGCGCGGATCTTCCCCCCAATGCGGATTCCTGATACCAGGGAACTTACCGGGGAAGCGGCCGCCCCGGCGGCATCCCCTTCGTCGGCAAAACCGAAACCAAAATCATCCTCCGCCCCCAACGGCGCCAGGAGGATGCAAAAAAGTATCCCCGTAAAGAAAAAAAGTTTCCCCTTCATCTGGACCTCCCCGTTTCAAGGTAATTGGTGGTAAAAACCCCCTCAGGAATGGGATCGTCGTATTTGAGGATATCCATGGTGATGGTGGTGGAGGTTCCCGCGGCGAGGGTGGTTATCCGGGTTACCGTAGGGCTTAACCGGCCCTGTATTTCTTTGACTTCCAGGATTTCCACCTGTTTAACCAGGGTCCCCCGGCGGTCATAAAGATCTATCCTATAGGAGATGAGGGAGGATTTGTCTATCCACTGTACCATTTTGGAATACTGGTAGGACTTATCCGTGGGGATCGATTCGATCACGTAGCAGGTATGGCCGTTGAGGTTTTCTTCCCGGAGCAGGGTATGGGCGTCCAGGTCCGCGTCCCGGCTCGTGGAGGAGATATCGTCGTAGGAAAAATCGGTACCCATAAAACTGCCCGATCCTTCCGATGCCGCGATTCGCCGGACCTTTCCCAGAGAGGGGAGGAAGATCCAGCGGTCATCGGGGCCGCTGGGGTTTTCCATGGTGAGGAAACGGGTATTGGCTACCGACGCGGGGCGCTGGAACACGATGATGGTCCGGTCCCCCCGGGCTCCCTCCTTGGAATACTGATCCAGGACCCGTTCACTGGTGGTTCCGTCCTTGGCGGTGATCACCATCCGGGACCGGGAAGAGACCGTATCCGCGGTGATCCGATCCCGGGAAGATCGGACTATGGTCAGGGCGTCCTGGGCGTGAATCAGAAAGAAACCAGCAAAAAAGAGCCCAAGCAGGCTTATGGTTTTTCTCATGTATTAACTCCTTACTTTAAATTTTCCGGGATTTTCCCCGGTTATAAATTTTGGTTTTATCAGAATAAGCAATACGGGGATCACCGTAAGGCTTACCAGGGCGCTGGTACCCATGGTCAGGGCGATGAGCAGCCCCAGATCCCGCATCATATTGAACTGGGAGAGAATGAGGACCGCAAACCCGGCCCCCACGGAGGAGGCATTGATAATGATGGCCTTCCCCGAGGTGGCAAAGGTCTTCCAGAGGAATTTCTCCCCTCCCCCGAAGGCCCGGTACTCCCGCTTATAGGCTTCCATATAGTGGATGGTATAGTCGATCCCTATCCCCACGGAGATGCTGGCCACCATGGCGGTGCCGATGTTGAGCTTTATCCCCAGGAAGCCCATCACCGCAAAGTTGATGAGGATGGCGATGGACAGGGGGGCGATGCCGATCAGCCCCGCCACCACGGAACGGTTGGACAGGGCAATGATGAGGAATACCGCCAGGAGGGAGAGCAGCACCGAACTGAGTTGGGATTGTACCACCAGGCGGTTGATGGAGCCTTCCACCAGGGCGCTTCCCCCCACGGTTACCTTGAGGTCCTTGGGGAAATTGGCCCCCACGAAACGGTGAATTTCGGCGATGGCCGCATCGGTATCCTCCTGGCCGGTGGTCCGCATCTGGATCGTGGACTTTATCGCGGTGGGTTCCAGGGGATCGTTGGCGTAGTCCCCGATATTCCCCGAGAGGAGTACCAGGTAGTTGGAAACCAGGAGCCCCAGCTCCTCCGGGGAACTTTTTCCGTAACGGGCCGGGTCCCGGGGGACCTCGTAGTAGGCGGCCCCCTGATAGTTGATCAGCCGGTGGAATTCCCGGACCAGCTCGTTGGCGTTCATATTCCGGTCCTTGCCGGAACCGGCGGCCCTATCCAAAATTGCCGCCAGCTCCAGGGGGGTGTAGGCCTTCTCCGGCTCCCCGGCCCCCGCCTCGTCCTCGAAGCCGGTATCCGCCGCCTCGTCCTCGAAACCAAAACCGAAGCCGGCGTCCGCCGCCTCATCCTCGAAGCCAAAGCCGAAGCCGAAGCCGGCATCCGCCGTCTCGTCCCCAAACCCAAACCCGGCGTCCGCCGCCGCAGGGGCCGCGGGCTTTAAACCATCGGGGCTCTCATCGGCGTTGAAGACCTGATTGATCCGCTTTACCAGGTCCGTAAAGCCCATCACCTTCCCGATATTACCGGCCCGTTCCTCCAGGTAACGGCCCAGGTCGTCCATGGCCCCCAGGGTTTCGGGGTGGAGGATCCGCTCCGGGCTTTCCCCCTCAACCATCACGCTCACCACCTTGGAGCCCCCGAATTGCTCCCGGATAAACTCGTCGGACTTATATATATCCGTGGTGGACTTGAAGTATTCCACCATCACGTTATCCACAACGATCCGGGAAAGGCCGTAGAGGGAGATCAGGATCACCGCCGCGGTGAAGACCAGGACAAAACGCTGTTTTTTCGCCACCGAAGAAAAACCCTCGGCGATACTGGTACTGAGGGGGTCATACCCGGCGTTTTCCGCGGATGCCGGGGAAGCCTCCCGGCGGGGCGACTGTTCCTTTCGGGGCCCCCGGATGATGAGCAGGGAGGGGATCAAGGTTACCGCCACGGCAAAGGAGGCCATCACCCCAAAACCGGCGAAGATCCCGAAATCCCGGATGGGGAGTACCGGGGTAAAGGCGCAGGAGGCAAACCCCACAAAGGTGGTCAGGGCGGCGAGGAAGATGGGTTTCCCGATTTTCCGGAGCAGGGAAAAAATGAAGGCCCGGTGTTCTTCGTCATCCATGGGCGTGCGGTGGATCTGCATATCGGTAATATAGTGGGTGATCACATGGATCCCGTAGGCGCTGCCCACCGCCACCAGGATCACCGGCAGCACCGTGGAGATGATCGAAAGCCTCACCCCAAAGAGGGGCATGGCCCCCACGGACCAGATCACCGCCACCACCACCGTGAGGAGGGGCAGGACCACCGCGGTCAGGCGGCGGAAGGA
>JAIRMO010000061.1 GCA_031258625.1 Spirochaetaceae bacterium
TGGAACAGCTTCTTACCCTTGGAAAAAATTGCATAAGCCGTAAGTGCTTGACTTATAAAGAATTAGCAATTTTTTCCTCAAGCCTGTTCCGAAACCAACCGGGTTTTGGAACAGGCTCAATCTTTTTGACAGTTTTTGATTGTATGCGAAGGGTACATACCCTCTGCACGCTTTCGTGTGCGAGCTTTAGGGCGTTATAAAGGGTATGTACCCTGAGACAAACACCTTACCAAAACAACATACCTCGCCCTGAAGGGCGAGGTTGTTGATTGTATGCGAAGGGGGTACATCGTACCGGGCCATTGGCCTGCTTAGGGATCTTCCGGCCCTTCCTCCCTACTGCCCCGCTCCGGGGGCCTAAAATCCACTGGCGAAGGGAAAAATTTTATAAAAAATAAAAAAAACACTTGACTAAAAGAGAAGGAGGCTGCTAACGCAGCCTCCTTCTCTTTTACTAAAAGAGAGGAAGGGGGTATATTTAGGGTAATACTATTTTTAGGAGGAGAATATGACAAACTATTCTCTCACGGTGAAAAACAATTCACCAAATTCGGGCAGTATCTGCGTGTATACCACCAGTCCGGACACACAAAAGATACAGCAAAACCTTCGTTCACTCGCATGGTTTACCAAAGCGACAAACCCCAACAGTAAGGTTAGATTCAGTTGGGAGTTGCAGTACAGTTTTGCGTGGGCGGAAACAGGTCTATTGATTCCCGGTGTGCATTTTGAAGCCGGCGAAATCGCCAATGCGGACCCTGCGGATGACCAAAAAAACAAGGTATACTTCGATAAACGTGAAGACGCCTATCTTTTCGGGGATCGGGAGAAAGCAACGACGCCGAGCGACGGCGCGCTGGGTATTACCACGAGCAAAATCATCCCGCACGGAATCGCTTCAATAGGCGTGGGTATCAACGGCAAAGCGGCACTGGCGGTAGACGCGACGCCGAATTACCAATTCACCTTTATACCCAAGATACGCTATTGGCTTGCTTTCGGCCACTTCAAGGCAGGCGTTGTACTGGATCTGAACAGCATGGTGAGAAATGTCTGCGAGATTGAGTTTCCCCCCGGGATATACAGCTTGTACGTTGAACTGCAAGCGGACAACACCTGGGGTCTGGTAAAGCCGGCCTGAGGCGCGGTTGTTTTGGGTTTTCACCCTAACGGCTTAAAACACTGTTTCCAGGAGGATACCTGTGGAGGATATAATAATATCTTGTACTAAATGCGGTGGACAATTGCGGGTTTCCGGTGTAACAGAGGGACCGGGTACTCAAACTTATACTGTAGGCTGCATACCTTGCGCTAGAGAGTTTGGAATATGGGATTCCGGCGGGACGATTCAGAGTTCGACTCTACCGCGCGCCGGAAATAACGACACGATCATACAGCGGCCGTAACAGCGGTTTTACGGGTGTCATAGGTTGAAAACCCAATGTATTGGCTTATAATTATCTGTCAAACGCTTGCAATCGGAAATATCTGCCTCTTTCAGATAAGCGATGATTGGGAAAATCACGAAGTGTACCCGGTTGTATGGGTTTCCCATCCAACTAAGGGTTATGACAACAGCGTCATAATCCTTGGGTGGACTGGGGAACTATCGATTGCCTGTAAAAGCACGGTGGAATACAACAGCGCGAAAATCCTGGCCGGGGTTACGGACAGTGTTTTCATAACCGCGGCGGTGGACCCGAAAGACCGGAGAAAAAAGGCGGTTACTCTTTCTCACCAAGACGGCGCTTACCGGTTCAGGCGGGACAGTCCGGAAATCGACGATCAAACGAGCGTTGTCCTGAAAACCGACTGGAATATTCCCGTTTTACCCCAAGCCGCAGCCGGCTTGTGCATGGACGAGTGCTTTATCGGCATGGTAAACCTTGGCCCGGATTTGACCTATCAAATTGATACCCAAACGGAATACGGGCTTTTATTCGGCGCATATCAGCAGGGAGACCGGCTTACTCCCGCTGATATTCAGAACAGCCTGCATTTTTCACTCAAAGATTTTAATGAATATAACGAGAAAACCTTTGTCCTTCAGGAAGACAACACCTTTTCCCCCCCATAGGGGGGGTCAGGCCCCTGGAACGGGCGGGGGGGCTTGCATAAATATACGTCCGGGGTCTGACCCTTTGTGCATATTTTTGCAAAAACACGCCCAGAACCGCCCCTTTACGTGTATTTATGCAAAAAACCCGCCGGCCCCCATAGGGGGTTTCAGGCCCCGCGGCCCTTCGGCCTTTGCCGGGCCTACGCCGTATGGCATTACCGCCGGGACACGCTCAAGTTTCGCGTGCTTTTGTCGGGCGGGAGGAGGGAGGGCCGCATCCTCCTTCGCCCCCATAGGGGGGGTAGGCCCCTAGAGCGGGGCGGGGGAAGAACGCGCCGCTCCCTCCTTTGACTGCCGGTGGCGGGCGAAGGGGGGAGCCGTTCATTCCCAGGGGGCCGCCTTTTAGGGGCATGAACCCCGCTGGCGGGCGCGCTGGAGGGCGGTTTCCCGGAGCAGGTACTTTTGGATTTTGCCGCTGGCGGTGAGGGGGAAGGAGTCCACGAAAAAGACAAACGTAGGGATCTTGAAGCGGCTGATCCGGCCCCGGCAATAGTCCCGAACATCCTCCTCGCTTACCGCGGCGCCTTCGTGGAGGATGATAAAGGCCCCCACTTCCTCACCGTATTTTTTGCTGGCCACCCCTACCACCTGCACGTCCTTGATCCCCGGCATGGTGTAGAGGAAGTCTTCGATCTCCTTGGGGTAGACGTTTTCGCCCCCCCGGATGATCATGTCCTTGATCCGGCCGGTAACCCGGAAGTTGCCGGCTTCGTCCTTGACCCCCAGATCCCCGGAGTGGAGCCAGCCCTTTTCGTCGATACACTTCCGGGTGGCCTCCTCCATCTTGTAGTACCCCTTCATGGTGTTGTAGCCTTGGCAGCAGAACTCCCCGTGAACTCCCACGGGGCACTCCTCCCCGGTTTCCGGGTCCCGGATGGTAACCTCCACCCCCGGCAGGGCCCGGCCCACGGTTTCCACCTTCACCTCCAGGGAATCGTCGTAACGGGTCTGGGTCATCACCGGGGAGGACTCGGTGAGGCCGTAGCAGATGGTGATCTCGGTCATGTACATCTGTTCGATCACCTGCTTCATCGCCTCGATAGGGCAGGGAGAACCCGCCATGATCCCGGTCCGCAGGCTTCGGAGGTCGAACATCTTGAACATGGGGTGGTGGAGTTCGGCGATAAACATGGTGGGCACCCCGTAGACCGCGGTACATTTGGCCTTTTGAATCGTCGCCAGGACGAGGAGGGGGTCGAACCACTCCAGCATGGCGGCCGTGGCCCCGTGGGTGATGATCGCCATCATCCCCAGCACCAGGCCGAAGCAGTGGAACAGGGGCTCCGTCAGGCACACGATGTACGATTCGGTAAAGCGCTGGTTTTCCCCGATACCGAAACCGTTGTTGAGGATGTTCCGGTGGGTCAGCATCACCCCCTTGGGGAACCCCGTGGTCCCCGAGGTGTACTGCATATTCACCACCTCGTTGGTATTGTTTTGGGCTTCAATGGCCCGCAGGGGGGCGTCGTCGCTGTGCTGTCCCAGGAGGAGGAGCTCCGAAAAGTTGTACATCCCCCGGTGTTTCTCCGGGCCGATGTAGACCAGGCTTTTCAGATAGGGGAATTTGGCGGATTTGATATGCCCCCGGGGACTGGTTTTGAGTTCCGGGACCAGCTCGTTTACCATGGCCACGTAGTCCGAGTCCCGCCAGCCGTCGATGATACACAGGCACGCCAGATCCGACTGCTGTACGAGGTATTCCAGTTCGTGGGTCTTGTAGGCGGTGTTCACCGTTACCAGGACCATCCCGGCCCGGGCGGCGGCAAAAAGCACCGTGTTCCAGTCCGGAACATTGGTAGCCCAAATGCCGATGTGGTCCCCTTTTTTAAGGCCGATGGCAAGAAACCCCTTGGCCAGGTCGTCCACCCGCCGGTCAAATTCGGCGTAGGTGAACCGGAGATCCCGGTCCGCGTAAACGAGGAAATCGTGGTCCGGCTGGGTTTGGGCCTTTTCCCGGAGCAGGGCCCCCAGGGTTGTCTCAAAGTATTCCATAGCGCTCCCCTTATACCGGCGTATAGATCACCGCCAGGATCCGCACCGGTTTTCCGTCCGCGGGCAAGACCCGGTGGGGCACGATGGAATCGTAATAGACCGAGTCCCCCGCATCCAAAACACCCGTATCTTTGCCGTATTCCAGGGAGAGTTTTCCCGAAAGCACGTAGATGAACTCCTCCCCTTCGTGGGTGGATTTTTCCTGTACCGCTCCGGGCTCTATGTCGACGATAAAGGGCTCCATGTGGCGGCCCCCCTTGTCCGCGGCCAGGGCCTTGAAGCCCAGCCCCTGATGGCCGCCGGTTTCGGGGAGGCCCGTTACAAAACGGAGGGTCGCCTCAGCCTCCCCCGCCCGGGTAATGACCGGGCCGAGTTCTTCGTGGTCGTCCAGCAGGGTCCCCAGCCGGACCCCCAGGGCCCGGGCAATCTTGACCAGCGGCGCCAGATCGGGGATATGCCCCTCCTCCTCAATGCGGCGGATAAGCTCCGGGGCAAGACCGCTCCGTTCCGCCAGGGACGCTCTATTAATAGAATAGGTTTTACATAATTCGGTGATCCGCTCACCGGGGGTACGTTTCACAGCCATGGAGCTATTCTACCGATAATCCGGGGGGAAATTCAAGGTAAACGGGAAGCCCCGTCCGGGGCCGCGCGGCAGCAATGGAACCGTTCAATACGGTTCCCTCAAGCTGCCGGCTTTCGGACGCCGGTTTCCGTGAAGAATTCGGGCAGGATGATCGAGGCAAGCATCATGATCCCCCCCAGAACCATCCGCGGATTCGGCTGATCGTAGCCCATGATCACGGAAAAAACAGTACCGAAAAGCGCCTCCATTCCCAGGATAATCCCCGCCTTGGAGGAGGAGACAAAACGCTGGGCATAGGTTTGGAGAAAGTAACAGAGAAAG
Source organism: Spirochaetaceae bacterium (assembly GCA_031258625.1). Taxonomy (GTDB): domain Bacteria; phylum Spirochaetota; class Spirochaetia; order Treponematales; family Breznakiellaceae; genus JAIRMO01. Next base: position 5,019 of record JAIRMO010000061.1, read on the forward strand.
GTACTGAATGTACCGAGGAACAAGACCGATCCGGCCCCCCGCAGACCGGTAAGGCCGGAAAAATCCCGGTCCCCCAGGAGAAATACGGCCAGGGATAATACGGCCGCGGTGGTAAATTGCGTAAAAACCAATACCAGATGATGTACCGAAGACGCAAAAACGCCGGTGGATACTATCTGCAGGGCAAAAAAAAGGGCCGACACCAGGGTCAGGAGGTCCCCCCGATTCATTGAAAGCCCCCCGGAAGGATTTACGGACAGTACCGCCACTCCCCCAAGACTAAGGAAAGATGAAAAAAATATGACGGGCTTCGGTTTTTTTTTGAGGGCGATCCACAGGATGAAGGGTACCATCACTACATAGGCGCCGGTGATAAAAGCGTTATTAGAGGGGGTGGAACGTTCCAGTCCTAATATCTGGATAAAAAACCCAAGAAAGAGGAAGCCTCCCGTCAGGAAACCGCTCTTCCACTGACCCTTCCGGTAATTGGTCAGGATTGTTTTACGGAAGGCAATCCACATCAAAAGGGCGGCCAGGGTAAACCGGGTAAACATAATGGCCGCGGGTCTAAGCCCCACCTCCAGGGCCATATTGGAAAAAATAAACCCCCAGCCCCATACGATAGTTACCACGAACAGAGACCCTATGGCCAGGTATTCCTGTTTTTTTTCTTTTTTCATCCTTTTCCGCTTTTTTCGTATTCTTCCAGGGCCAAATAGGCCCCCGCGGTCCAGGCAAAGGCATTATCGTCAAAACCTTCACCGGTATCGGGATCGAAATTTTCCGCCATAAGGCCGAGGGCCGGCAACTGCCGGAACTTTGCCGCGATCCGTGCGGCCGCCCCGGAATATCCGGCGGCGTACAGGGAATCGACGAACAGCAGGGTTACCGGCGCCCAAACCGGCCCGAGCCAGTACCCGCCTTTTCGGTAATAGGGGCTGTCCCGCTTTTCCGTGGCAAGCCCATAATTCCCCTCAAACCCTTCAAGCTGCCTCACCAGGGCATCCACGGCGGAGCGGTCCATGCGGTAGTGGATCAAAAGCGGCAGCAGGTTGATAAGGCATGACGCGCCGCTGTCCGCCTCGCCGGTCCGGGGCAAACGGGAAACAAACCCGGCCGGCGTATGGAGCCGATACATCAGCGCGGAGAACATCTCCTCCGCCCGGGCTTTCCACCGGCGCCCTTCTTCCCCCCGCCCCAGTTCCTTGGCCAGTTCCGTCAGCGCGTCCATCTGGCGGATAAGGTAGGCGGCAAGATCCGGGGCGCACAGAGGCGTACCGCGGTGAAAAACCGAGGCGTTGTCCCAGCCCGAATCATTGCCATGCCAATATCCGCAGAGCCCCCAATCCCGGATAACACGGTGTTCCAGCCAAAACCGGGTGAGGCGGCTGATCCTTTCATAAAAAAAGGCCGTGAGTTCCCTGTCCCGGAAAAAATCGTTCCGCTCCCGCAGTTTTTGAATGGTCCATCCATAGATTGGCGGTTTTACGCAGCTATAGGACGCGAAGCGGTCGTTTACATAATCCGGCAAAGCGCCGCTTTCATCCTGATGGTCCAGGACAACCAGCAGTTGTTCCAGAGCGCCCTGTGGGTGGGTCCGGGCCAGGGCGATGGCGGAAAAACAGTTGTCCCAGCTCCAGATATTGGTCATTGACCCCTTGTTCATGTACAGGGCGTCATAACCCAAGACACCGTCCCGGCGGACAAAGTTGCCCCAGAGTACGTATTGAGCCGTCTTATCATATACGTCTCGTCCGTTCTTTCCAAAGGGGGCAATCCATTGGGCAAAACACCTCCCGGCATCCGCCTTTTCCGCCTCATAGTTTGAAAATTCTTGTTCCGGCGTCATCCGGTAGCTCCGGAGGGCAAGTTCCGTCGGTTCCGTCCTGCCGTCCAATACCACCGCCACATCCCGGCTTTCGGAGATAACCCAGCGGGAGCGGAATTCCACGGCTCCCCTGCCCCGAAGACCTATCTTCCGGTTAATTGCATAACATTGGTATTCGTAGTCCCCGATATCCAGGGGAATCAGGCTGTTGTAACGATCCGGTTGTGCTTCCATAGTTACCTGGAATCCCAAACAACGGACATAAAGATCGTTCCGGGCGCCGCAGACCACCCCCAAACGGCAGCCCGCGGCTTTTCGGGAACTGACGATAAGCTCCTCCGGTTCCATGGTATAGATCAGATCCTCCGGCTCATGGCCGGTGAAGCGCAGGCGGAAAAGATAGGGCGCGGCATAATCACCGCCGTGGATTTCCCGGATCAGCAGGGAATGGTCCCGCCCCAGGGAAAGGGCAAGCCAGCTTCCGTACCGGCTAAAGGGTAATTGCGTAAAGGGCAGCATGACGGTTTTACTTTCCTCCCCGGTCCCGGTTTATTTTATTGCCCCGCTGGTCTGTTCTATCACATGCTTTTGGGTTACGACAAAAAGGATCACCGGCGGAATGATCATCAAAACGGTAATACACATCAGCGGTATGGTCCGGGTTTCATGCACTCCCTTAAAAGCGGCCAGTCCCAGGGCCATGGTGTATTTATTACGGCTCTGGAGGAATATCAGAGGGCCCAGATAGTCATTCCAAACGGTGATACTGTTCAAGATCGCCACCAGGATCAGGGCCGGTTTCATAATGGGAATAAAGATTCGGGAATAGATCACCAATTGATTCGCGCCGTCAAGCCGGGCGGCCTCATCCAGATCCCGGGGGATACCCATCATAAACTGGCGCAGCAAAAAAATATAATAGGCGGAACCCATAAAACCGGGAATAATCAGAGCCTTGAGGCTGTTAATCCAGCCGAAGATCTTGAATTCCATGTATTGGGGGATCATGGTAACATCCCAGGGGATCATCATGGTCATCAGCATGATCATAAACAGGACGTTTTTACCCCGGAACGAAAACCGGGCGAACCCGTATGCGGTTAAAGAACAGGAGATAAGTATTCCCAGGGTGTGTAATATCGTAACCGCCAATGAATTAAACAGGTAGACATTAAAATCCTGGGCCATCCAGCTTTGAAAGAAATTGGAAAAAAGCCATTTTTGGGGGAGAAATGTCGGGGGATAACTATTCGCCTCGGCCTCTGTTTTAAAGGCCGTGATGATCATCCAGAAGAAGGGGAGCAGGAAATAAAGGGTCATGAGGATAAGCATGGTATAGATAAATACCCGGCTTTTTTTTTGCAGTTTCATATTATTTTCCCCTCCGGCCTTTTTTATTCCGCACTTCCGACTCATAGTACACCCAGGCCGAAGATGACCGGAATACCAGCATGGTAAGGGCCAGGATGATAATGAACATAAACCAGGAGGAAGCGGCGGCATACCCCAGCTTGTGGTGGCGGAAGGCGTTGTTATACACAAACATCCCGTAGAAATAGGTGGACCGCAGGGGCCCGCCGTTGGTGAGCAGCAAGACCAGGGTAAGCTGCTGAAGGGCGGTAATAATGGAGGTGATGAGATTAAACAGAATTGACGGGGTAATGATGGGGATGGTTATCACCAAGAACTGTTTGACCGGGGTAACGCCGTCCAGGGCCGCGGCCTCGTAGATATCCCCGGGAATAGTTTTTATATCGGTGTAGAAGATCAGCATCATGGTCCCGACTCCCCAGGCGCTGGCGATGATGATGGCGACAAAGGCCCACCGTTGATCCAGCAGCCACAGCGGCCCCCTAAGGCCCAAAAGGGAAAGGAGATAATTCAAAATACCGTATTGGCCGTTTAAAATCCATCCCCAAATAATTGCCACCGCCACACTGGACACCACCGCGGGCAGATAAAAAACGGTTCGGAAGAATTTGAGCCCCCCCACGGGCTGGGTAATGAGCATGGCGAGGAACAGGGCGATGATGAGGTTTAGGGGCACAAAGATGGCCGCGAACCTAAAGGTAATGATCAGGGATCGATAAAACTGGGGATCACCGGTAAAAAGGGCGGTAAAATTTTGCAGGCCGATAAATTCCGGCCGCCCGGTGATAGACCAGTTAAAAAAACTCATCACCAGGGAGAAGATCAGCGGTCCCGCGGTAAGAATCGTAAACCCCAATATCCAGGGTGAAAGAAACAGATACGGGGTAAGCGTCTCAACCCATCTTACGCTTTTTTTCGTATTTTCCATTTTTACTTCCTTGTTTTAAGGCCCCGGATTACCTGACACCCGTTCATAAAAACGGCTGCTTTACGGACAGGCGCCGGGGTCTTTTTCAAAATCCGGTTAAGGCGGAACCTTTGTTTCTACCCGGCCGGCCCCTCCACGGAGCGGCCGGGTAATGAAACCGGCTTTGAAAAAAGCGGATTTTAGGGCAACGCTGATTAACTTGACGCTAGCCATCGTTGCCCTATTATTTTTCTCGTTTTTCTACGAAAAACTGCGAAAAAACCACATTAAAGGAGCGCTGATTTATTCTCGATTGAATAAATCAGCGCTTCCTTAGCCCGCTTTTTCCTTAAATCCGGAACGCTAATTCCGTTTCCCCGCGATTTCTCCCATCACGACGGCGGGATCTTCCAGGGTGGTCGGGTTGAATATCCGTTCAAATCCGAGTTCCAAATCCGATCCCAGGGAACTCCAGTCCTTCACGATGAACGAGGCCGGTACATACCCCTGGCTTTGTTCCAGCATATCGTAAAACACCTTCCTAATCGGATCGCTTTCTATGTTTTGGCTGTTTACTACTGTTTTAAGTACCGGCAGCTCGTATTCTATCCGGTCGATATTGGCTTCCTCCCCGGTCCAGAACTTGATAAACTCCCAGGCGGCGTCCTTATGGGCCGAAGATTTGCTCATGGCAAGCCCCGAGGAACTGAGGATACTCACCGAAGGACTGGTACCCCACCGGGGGATCTCCACCACCCCAAAATTGATCCCGGCCTCGTTTAATTGAGCTATGGGCCAGCTTCCGTTTACAAACATGGCGGCCTTCTGACTGGTCATCGCGGAGGTACCGTAGTTTTCCGCCGCGATAGCATAACCGTCGGCTTCCATTTTTTGAAAAAAGGAGAAAACCGAAATGGCCTGGGGGGAATCAAGGCTGCCCTTGGTTTTGCCTTCCGCGTTTACAAAGGCAGTGCCGTTACTCCAGAGGTACATTTCAAAGTCATAGGGATCATATTGAATGGGGAAAACATACCCCTTAGTAGACCCATCGTTATAATATTCGGTAATAGCCTTGGCGGCGGCATATACATCGTTATAGGTCCAGTCCTTTGCCGGATACCCGATACCTGCCGCGTTAAACATGTCCTTATTGTAATAAAGCACATGAGTGGTATAACCCACAGGCATACCATATATGGCTTTATTGATGGAATTGTAGGACCACATGGCCTCATAGTAGTTGCTCCGGAAGGAAGCCCCTTCTTTATCAATATAGGAATCAAGGGGCTCAAGGCCCTCATAATAAGCGGGATAATTCCACATATACATCACGTCCGGCGCGTCATTGCTGCCCATACTCGCGGCGATTTTGGTATCGAAATTTTCACCGTAAGCCTCCAGGACCACCCGAATATCCGTATGGGCCTGGTTAAAACGATCTACCAGAGCCTGCTGGTTATCCAGATCCTCCGCGTTATCCCATGTTGCGAAACGTACCTCAACCTTTTTGTCCCCGCCGCAGCCAGCCAAAAAAACACATCCCAGAATAATAACCCAAGGGAATCTCCAATTTTTTTTCATACCTATCCTCCTCAAAAAATATAATTATGACCCGCTAGTCCGGGGCGAAAATCGCCACCGGAATGTAAAAGGCCGTAGTTCCAAACTATCCTTGGGCAGGGCGTCCGGTCCCCACCCGGCGGATCCCAACCCGTGATGGGCATGATCCAGATGGAGCCGGATATCCTCCCGCCGGGGCAGCTCATCGTCGTGCCCGGCCTGTATCAGGTCATCCAGGGTGTAATGGTGGGCGGTAAAATTCAGGGTGTCTTCGGCTTCCACCAATAGGCCGCCGCCGTCTTCCCCGGTAAAGGACACCCAGCGCACGTCCGTCCGGTTGCCGTTTTCCTGGGGTACGGCATAGGGGAAGTGGAGGGCGTCCACCGTGGTTTCGTAGCGGCCCAGGGGGCTTCCCTCCTTGGAGTCCCGGTAACATTCCCCAGGACCCCGGCCGTACCATGCCACCCGTTCCAGGCCGGCCCCCAAAAGGCCGTAGAGCCCTATCCGGGGCAGGGTCGGGGGCAGCCTGCCCTGGGGTTCCCCCCTTACCCGGAGGGTAAAACTCCCGTCCGGGGCCATCCGGTATACCAGCTCCGCGTCGATATGCCAATTCATCGTATAGGGGGCATACCGTTTTTTTATCCGTACCCCGGCAAACCCTTCCTCGGTTTCCATTTCCAACAGGCAGGGCTGGATGTAGGGAACCATAAATTCTTCCCAGACCGGCGACTGCCGGCGGTCATTTTGAATAGGCGCCCGGTAAAAACACAGATCCATCCTGCCCGCGAGAAGGGGCCTTCCCTCCAGGCAGTAGGATTCCACCGTGCCGTGGGCCGGGGAAAAATGAAGTACCGCCCCGGCGGCGGAGAGCCTCAGGGCCCCTTCGCGCTCCTCCTGAAGGGCCTCCCCGGTCTTTGCCGGCCCGGGGAAATTCCGAAAACCCTCGTTTTCGGGGAGGAAGAACTGGCACACATCAATTTCCTCCGCCTCCGGCCCGCCTTCCCCGGGGAAAAAACGCAGGGTTACCACCGCCGGACGCAGCCCGGCAAGATCCGCCCCCAGGGGAACCCATTTTTTCTCACCGGGTTTGATGGCGGGCAGAGCCGTCCGTCCCCGTTCCAGGATTTTCCCCTCCGCCGCACATTCCCATTCCATCCGGTATATGCCGGCGGAACGGAAATCATTCCGGTTCCAGATCTGCACCCGGCATGTCTCCTGGTCCAGGGCCGCCGCCCGGATGGGGGAAAGGGCATGTTTTACCTGGGCCATGGCAGGGGAGAGGGTCCCGTCCCCCAGGGTAAGGCCGTCGGCGCAAAAATCCCGGTTGTTCGGCAGATCCCCAAAGTCACCGCCGTAACAGATCCGGTCCCTGGTTCCCGGATTCCGGCGCCGTATGGTGTGATCCCGCCATTCCCACAGAAATCCCCCCTGAAGACGGGGGTATGCCCAGAACAGGTCCCAGTAATCCTCAAGCCCGCCGGGACCGTTCCCCATGGCATGGGCATATTCGCAGAGGATATGAGGTTTTGAAAGCCCCTGTTTCCCCAATTCCCTGAGTTTTTCATACCCCGTATACATGGAACTGTACACATCCGCTGTCCGGGCGTCCCGGTCTTCCTCGTAGTGTACCGGCCGGGTGGGGTCGAGCCGGTGGGCCAGTTCCGCCGCCGCCGCGAAATTCCGGCCATAGCCGCTTTCGTTTCCCAGGGACCACATGACCACACTGGGGTGGTTTATCTCCGGCAGGACGGTACGGCGGACCCGGTCCAGAACGGCTTCTTCCCAGAGGGGAGAAGCCGCAAACAGGTTCGGCTCCCCAAAGAGCTGGCACATGCAGCACTCCAGATCCGCCTCGCTCATCACGTAAAACCCAAGCTCATCACAGAGGGTATAAAAAAACGCCGGCTGGGGATAGTGGGAAGTACGGAGGGCGTTTACATTATGCCCCTTGAGGATCTCCAGATCCCGCCTGATCCGATCAGGGTCCATCCCCCGTCCCCGGGTATCCGACCAGAGGTGGTAGTTTACCCCCCGGAATTTGAGGGCCGCCCCGTTGATCCGTAAAAGCCCCCCGGTAATTTCGATCCGCCGGAACCCGGTCCGCAGGCTTACCGCCTCACCGGGACCTTCCGGATTATCCAATAGTACCGTGAGTTCATATAAGTCAGGAATTTCCGCGCTCCAGGGTGAAACTTCCATCAACCGGGCGTTGAGAATTTGGGTTTCCCCGGCCTCCGCCTCGGCCTGCCACACCACCCGGCCTTCCCGGGCCAGTTCCGCCCGCAGCCGGCAGCCCCGGGGCCGGACACAGTCTATCCCCAATTCCAACTGTCCGCCGCCGTCTTCCGGAAGCAGCGCCTTTACCCGGATGTCCCCAATATGGGAAGCCGGCCGGCGGATAAGGCAGACATCCCGCATGATACCCCCCAGCCACCACATATCCTGGTTTTCGAGGTAGGAACCATCGGTGAATTTATATACCCCTACCGCCAGCAGGTTTTCACCGGGCCTGGCCAGGGGGGTAATGTCAAATTCACTCACCAGACGGCTTCCCTGGCTGTATCCGGCCAAACGGCCGTTCACCCAGAGGTGGAAACCGCTTTCCACTCCCTCAAAACGGATATGGGTCAATAATCCGTCGTCGGGCAGGGAAAACCGGCGCCGGTAACACCCGGTGGGGTTGTATTCCGGCGGAACAGGGACTTCCGCCACGGGAAATACCGAAAGGGAATCGGTATAATGGGGCCGGCCATACCCGGAAAATTCCCACTCCGAAGGTACGGCGATTTTATCCCAGGAGCGGTCGTCAAAATCCTCGTCCATAAAATGAGGATCCGTCTCCGCGGGACAATCCGCGTAGACAAAGGACCACAGGCCGTTCAGGGAAAGATACCGTCCGCTCTCAACCGGCCGGCCTCTCCGGGCGGAAACGACATCCTCGTAGGCATATACAAATCCCCGCGGAGGCAATCGTTTACGCTCCAGTATTTCTCCATTACACCAATCCGGTTTCGGCTGGTCCCAACGGTAATTCATCGTTATAGTTTTCTCAGGCATAAATCATTTCTTCTTAAATACTACTATGCGGAATTTTTAAAATCAAGCCGCCGTTCTGATCGCGAGATAAGGGATGACGGGTGTCTTGTTCCGCCCCCCCCAAAAAGCGGCTTCTTTTTCAAAAAACCGCCTGATTCCCCTCATAAAACGGCGCCTGGCGCCTTTTCCATAAAAAATCCCTTTTTTCAAAAAAAAACTTGTCTTTTTGTTTTGATCGCCGT
>JAIRMO010000110.1 GCA_031258625.1 Spirochaetaceae bacterium
CATTCGGCGCTTGACTATGTGGCGCCTGATGTGTTTAACTCAGGGCAAGTCGCTTAACGGTGTCTACCTAATGGGGTAAAGTCCACACTGCCCTACCGGTACTGATGCTGCTCCACGACCTCCCGAATAAGGCGCGATGACAGTCCCTGCTTCGCCCACTTGTAGTAGGCACTGCAACTGACCCCGAATATTCCGGCCATCTCCCTGATGGTGTACTGCCCCTGGTTCTCTCTCATGAACTGGTACACCATCACCGGGCTTCGGTCTGTGCGAAGATGACCACCGCTTTTTTTAGGATCTCGAGTGAAGCGGAGCTTCACCCCGCCTCCCGCAGTGCTTTGTTCTCTTTCCGCAGGCGGATCAGTTCCTCGTCCCGAGGCCGCCCGTGTCCGGGAAAGGGCGGCAGTCCGGTTCCTGCCACTTCTCGTGCCTGCTGTATCCACCGGTACAGATGTTCTCGTTGATGCCCAAATCCAGCGCGAGGTGACGCACTGGTTTCTCGTGTTTCCCGGCCAGGGCTACTACCTCGGCTTTGAATTCCTTGGTGTACACCCGCCGTTCTTTTGTCTCGCTTTCCCCTCTTTTTTTCCTCATCGGTTATACTTCCCGCTTATCTTTGTGTCTACCAGTTGGGGTCAGGGCCAAGAAGTTCAGCGACGAATGAAGGGCAAGGCATGTATGGTGAGGTATGCGGATGACGCGGTTATCGGGTGTGAGAAGGTGGAGGACGCGGAACGGATAATGAAGGTATTGGCCTTACGCTTTGCGAAATACGGCTTAACGATACACCTGGAAAAGACCAGACTCATAGACTTCAGCGAACCGGAAGACGGAGTCGGGAAAGGGAAGGGAAGTTTTACCTTTCTGGGGTTTACCTACTACTGGACGAAGTCGAAGAAGGGGAGGTGGGTCGTGGGGTGCAAGACCGACAAGAAACGGCTGCGCCGGTCGATACAGGCGATATCCCAATGGTGCCGGGAGAACCGGCATAAGCCGGTGAAAGAACAACACGAGAAGTTGACGGCGAAACTGAGGGGGCATTACGCATACTACGGCATAACGATGAACTTCAAAAGCCTTGAGAAGTTTTTCTTGAGGATACGTGAGATATGGTATAAATGGCTGAACCGGCGGTCGGACAAGAGAAGTCTGTACTGGTGGCAGTATTTGATGTACCTGAAAGTGTGTCCCTTGCCGTACCCCAAGATAGTACACTCTTACGTTTAGCGAACCTTTTTCCGGAAGAACCGGATACCTTAATTGGGCACGTCCGGGTCTGTGGGGGTTCCGGGCGGGTAACCGCCCGGTTCTACTCGGCGGGGCGGGCGGCATCCGTGCCGGTCCGCGGGAAGCGGCAGGGAAACAGCCCCCCCTTCTTTTCCCGCCGGCGTCCCTTGACCAAAAACCGGCAAATTCCCCCGGTCCCCGGTATTATACCCCCGGCGGCGTGGCGGCCGGCCCCCGTAGTTTTTTTACGAAGTATACCCCCTTGTCAACCAGGGAAAGGCCCAGGATGGCGGCCGCGAAAATTTCGATATAAGAACACAGGAGGGTTATCCCGGGGAAGACGAGCCGCAGGAGTTCCGGGATAAAAAGGCCCATCATCGAGGCGATGGTGATTTTTCCCCCTATGGTGGTGTTTGGTTCCAATTTTTTGCGTACCCAAAAGAGGATCATCATACAGAGGGGGTTAAAGATAAGCCGCAAAAGGATAAGCAAAAAAAGCCAGCCCGGCAGGAGTTTAAGGACCCGGTAAAAAACCGCGATCAATCCCACCATAAGGTAATCCCCGGAAGAATCCAGGATTTGGCCCATAAAGGTCCGTTCATGGTTGATCCGGGAAATATACCCGTCCGCCACGTCCGACAAAAAGGTAAGGAGGAGGAGGGGGAGCAGTACCGGGAGTACCCGATGCCGGGTGGTTCCCAGGATGAGAAACAACAAAACCGGGGTCATGGTTATCCTGAACAGGGTGATTTTATTAGCCGTATTGACCCGGTCCAGTTTTTTTTTCGTTTCCACTATGAAAAAAAAGTCCCGATAACTAATGAGATACCACACCATGATAAGGTGAAACCCCGCCTGGACCCCCAAAAACAGACAGAAAAAGGAGGGGGGAAAGGAATATACCAGGGTAAATATAAAAAAAACGAGCAATTCCCCAACACTGTAGAAACCCACGGTTTTCCATATAGAATTAACCAAGGGGTCCTTTTCTAACATCATTACCACTCCTCACGGGGCTTTCAAACCAACCGGGTCCCGAAGATTCTCGCCGCTAACTTTACAGCTTGACAATGACTCTTGTCAAATCACATACTAACCTATGACTTTAGCCGATAAAGTAACATCCCTCCGTTTGATTCTGGCCCCGGTTTTTTTGGTGGTTTACCTGCTTCCCCAATGGTTCCCCTTCTGGTCCGGGCTCCTGGAGCCGGCCACGGTTCCGGTTTTATGGGCCTTGTTTATTATATCGGAAATTACCGATTTATTGGATGGTAAAATCGCCCGAATTCGCCGTGAAGTGAGTGATTTTGGTAAATTATACGATCCCTTTGCGGATACCCTGGTCAGGATCACCTATTTTTTGTGTTTTGTGCTGGACGGGATCCTGCCGATGGTCCTGCTGGTGGTGGTGCTGTACCGGGAGTTCGGGATCCTGTTTCTGCGGAATTTGATGATGAAAAAGGGCGTTGCCATGGGCGCCCGGAAAGGCGGGAAAATAAAGGCCGTCACCTATATGATCGCCGGGGCAATCGCCCTCCTCGCCGTGAGCGTTACCCGGCTTGGGTTGGAGGGGCTGCTCCCCCTCCCGGTACCCCTGTTTTTCTGCCTCAGGCTGGCCGCCCGGGTGGTATTTGCCCTTTCGGTCCTTATGGCGGTCCTCTCCTTTGTCGATTATTTTTTGGTCTACCTAAGGAAGCGCTGATTTATTCGATGGGGTTTAATACCCCGTCCGCTTTGCGCTAAACTTGACCCACAATTCAGATCTATAAATACGGACGGATCTTTCCCCGAGAAGTTTTCGGTTTGGGGTGGACAGGGGCGCCGATTCGGAATCCGGGGCGGATTGGGGCCGTTTATCCGGGCACAGGGGCGGGGAGGAGGGGGAATATGAGGGGGAAAATGGTTTGAAGCGCCGTTTCCCCATACCGGGGTCTGACCCCGATGTCCGTTTCCCCCCGCCCCGCTCCAGACTCCTCCTCCGGCTCCTCCCCCTCCCCCGGAGGCCCCTCCACTATCCGCGACCCATACCGGTCCCCCCAGATATGCCCGATCCGGCCCTCCGCCCGATTGTACCGCTGGGCAAACACCTGTTTCAGCCACTTCATGATTGCCGGAAGTTCCAGTCCGTCCGCCGGCTTAATGTAAAACGTCAGCCAGTCATCCGCAAGACACAGCCCGCGAATCTCGAAGACAAACCGGCGTTTCGTCTCCCGGAACACCTTGGCGAACATCGCCAGGGCCTTATTGGGGACAGTCGCCGCGGCGCCTGTCCCTAAGCGGAACAGGGGTTCCCGGTTGTTGATACGGGTATGGATTTCGTACCACACCCCGTGTTTTAATACCCGTAATGATCTCATAGAAAGTATATGTGCTTGACCAGCCGTTTTGCTTTACTGAGCTGATCAAAAACTTCAGTTTTCAACTAAATTCCGCTCAAAACAGCACAATTCGAAGCGGCCGGGGCAAAAATTTGCGGGTCAAGTTTAGCCCTCTGCGGCGGGGTTGGTTGATTTAGCCGCCCGTTAATCAGCGTTGCCCCAAGAACCCGGAAAAACACCCCGTAAAGGGGGCGGTTCCAAGCCGCCGGAGCGGAACTCCGGGACATTAACCGGATTCCCAAAAAAAACAGAAAAAATAAAAAAAAAGTACAAATCCCCTTGCATTTTTTTTAAAGAATGATTATATTCTAAGATACCCATTGGGGATATTCGGATCCGGTTGAATGTGGTCCGCACCGGGTGGCCGGTGTGTTTTTATATTTTTTGTGAGATGGGGCAGTTCCAAAACAATCGATTTGGAAACGGTTCAGTTATTCGGCGTAAAGCCCGCTGATCCGGCGGGATCAAAATAATGATTTGATCCACTTGACAAAACAAAAAGATCTGGAGTATGTTCATCAAACCCGCTCTGAACCCGGAAGGGGAGGCGGAGTAGTAGCGGCTGTTTCAAAATCTCAGGTTTTGAAACGGGCTCATAGACAAGCGCGGTCCTCGGAATGGGGGCGGCGGAGATATTTGGCAATACAGGGAAGGGGAGGGAAGATTCCGTTTGCGGTGAGCCGGTGTTCCGAGAGGGGCGAATGGCAGGAAGCGGACGGGGTCAAAGGAAGAGC
>JAIRMO010000113.1 GCA_031258625.1 Spirochaetaceae bacterium
ACCGAAAAACAGGTCTTGATGGGTGTAAGTGGTCTTTTTTTTTCTTCCATGGCTCCCCTCCCAGAAAACCATGCCAAGTATTCCTCATTTCCTCAACTTTTTATATGCGCTCGCCCTGGTTACCATGCCCTAGACCCTTGACGAATCGGCCCTAAAAGCGGAAAATAAGGATAAGTGAAGTTTTTTTGGCGGGGAACAGTAACATCCCCGGGTAAATTCGGAAGAATCTTCAGATAAGGAGCGATAGATGAGTATCATTGAATATGTCGAAGCCCGTGAAATCCTTGACTCCCGGGGTAATCCAACGGTTGAAGTGGATGTGGTCCTGGAGGACGGGTCCCTGGGACGGGCGGCGGTACCCTCCGGGGCTTCCACCGGTGAACATGAAGCGGTGGAACTTCGGGATGGTGATAAGAGCCGGTACCTGGGTAAGGGGGTCCTTAAAGCGGTAACCAATGTAAATGACATTATCGCCCCGGAGATCCAGGGGCTGGATGCTCAGGATCAGGTGGATATAGACCAGACCATGATAGAACTGGACGGGACGGAAAACAAGAGCAAGCTCGGCGCCAACGCCATTTTGGGGGTGTCCATGGCCGTGGCCCGGGCGGCGGCGAATTACCTGGACGTGCCCCTCTTTAAGTATTTGGGGACCTTTCATGCCAACCTGCTGCCCGTACCCATGGCCAATATCGTCAACGGGGGCAAACACGCCGACAACAAAATCGATTTTCAGGAGTTTATGGTTATGCCCGTAGGGGCCGAATCCATTCGGGAGGGGGTCCGTTGGACCGCCGAGGTTTTTCATACCCTCAAAAAACTCCTCAAGGACGCGGGGAAAAATACCGCCGTGGGGGACGAGGGCGGTTTTGCCCCGGATATCGGTAACGAGGAAGCCCTGGATTACATCGTTAACGCCATCGAGAAGGCCGGATATAAACCGGGGGAACAGTTCGGTATTGCCCTGGACTGCGCCAGCTCCGAGCTTTTTGATGAGGGGGACAAAAAGGGGTATAAATTCTGGAAATCCAACCCCGGCAAGCTCTTTTCCGCGGACGAGATGATCGAGATCTATACCAAATGGGTGAATAAATATCCCATTATTTCCATTGAGGATCCCTTGGACCAAAACGACTGGGAAGGGTATGTAAAAATGACCAAAGCCCTGGGGTCGAGGATCCAGATCGTGGGGGACGACTTTTTTGTAACCAACACCAAACGGCTGGAGCGGGGTATCAAAGAAGGGTCCTGTAATTCGATCCTCATCAAGGTGAATCAGATCGGCACCGTCACCGAGACCTACGAGGCGGTGGAGATGGCCAAACGGGCGGGGTATACCGCCATTATCTCCCACCGTTCCGGGGAGACCGAGGACAGCTTTATCGCGGACCTGGTGGTGGCCCTGGAAACCGGGCAGATCAAAACCGGTTCCATGAGCCGTACCGACCGGATCTGTAAGTACAACCAGCTCCTGCGGATCGAAGACCTCCTGGAAGGGGTATCCCGGTACGCCGGCAGGAATGCGTTTTACAACTTAAAAAAATAGACCCGTATCTATTCCGCCAGGGGCTAAGTACTGCTTAGTCCCGGGCGTTGTTTTTTGTCCTCCCCGTGCCAATCCGTGTCGGCAGGTTTATTACCCCAAACGGACGGATTATTCTAAAAATTTAACCACAACTACCCGAACAGCCCCAAGAATTTCAGTGTGGAGGTCTGACCCCGGTCTTTACAAGGCGCTACGGCGCCGGAAGGTGTTGATTATGGCCCGAACCTGTTTGTCCCCGGTGATAATGAGGAGAAATATCCCCACCATAACAAAAAGGGCAAGGGAAACTGCCAGGGGGATGCCTTGGGCGGCGAACCGGCCACTGCCCGAAAAAAGGGCGGCAAGCCGGGGGCTTACCCATAGGACCGGGACCACGGCGGCGCCGGAAAAGAGGACGAGCTTGAGGGCATAGACCAGGGCCGAGCGCAGAGCCCTACCCACGGCGATATGGGGGTTCCGGCGGAGAAAAAAGAGGAGCAGCGCGGTATTTACCGCGCCCGCCAGGGACAGGGCCAGGGCGATTCCCGATCCTTTCAGGGGTCCTGAAAGGATCGCCGCCAAGACTATGTTTACCCCAAAGGACAACAGCCCCGCCAGGGTGGGGGATTTGGAATTGCTCTGGGCATAAAAAGCCGGAGCCAAGATGCGGTTCAGGGCGATAAAAAAAAGCCCCGGCATATGGAAGGTAAAGGCCGCCCGGGTCAGCCGGACCGATTCCTCGTCAAAACTCCGGGTCTGGAAGAGGAGGCGGATCAGCGCCTCCCCCTGGGCAAGGGAAAAAAACGTGACGGGAATGGTGACGAGGGCGATAATATCCATAGCCGAAAGGAGCCGGTGGTTATAACTTTCCCAACGGGCGGTTTTTGCGTCCTCCGCCAGGTCCGGCAGGAGTACCGTCCCGATGGAAACCGCAAACACCCCCAGGATGAGTTCCTGGAGCCGGAGGGAGTATTGCAGGCTGGAGACTACCCCTTCCCCGGCGTTCCCCGCCAGGGCCGTGGAAACCAGGTCGTTAAGCTGGTAGGCCGCCATACCGATGACCGTGGGCCCGACGAGCCTGAGGACCGCCCGGGTACCGGGGTTTTGTATCGCTCGTTTCAGGCCCGTAAAAAAAAACCGGAACCCCTTTTTCAGCACAAAGGGGAGCTGGACGGCCGCTTCCAGAAAGCCCCCCAGGAGGATCCCCGCGGCCATGGCCCGGGCGGGGTTCGCGGTAACCGGACGGAGGCCGTAGGCGCAAAAAATGGTAACCAGGTTGAGCAGGATCGGGGCAAGCCCCGAAGGGGCGAAGATCCGGATGCTGTTCAGGATGCCCTGAAAAAAGGCCGCCAGGGAAATAAAGGCCAGGAAGGGGAACATCAGGCGGGTCAACAAAATGGTCTCGTCCAACGCTTCTATGCCGAAAACAGGAACCAAAAGGGGGGTGAGGAGAATACCGGCCATCACCGCCAGGGTTACGAAAAAAGTCAAAAAAGTACAAATACAGGAGAGGAATTCCCGGATCGCGTCCTGATCATTTTCCAGGAGGTATTCCTTGAAGGTTGGGATAAAGGCCACGGCGATGGAACCCTCCGCAAAAAGCCGGCGGAACAGGTTGGGGATCAAAAAGGCCACGGAAAAGGCATCGGAAAGGGCGCTGGTCCCCAAAAGCGCCGCCTTGGTCATCTCCCGGACCAGGCCCAAAACCCGGGAAACCAGGGTCAGCAGGGACAGGGAAGAACCATGACGCACCAGGGACCGGACGGAACTGCTCATGGGATAACCATACCGGCAAACCGGTTTTTCCGCAATGCTCCCCCCCGCCAGCGGGTTTCAGGCCCCCATAGGGGGTTTTAGGCCCCGGTAAACGGGCGAGGGTAGGAAGACCCGCGCCCCCTTTGCCCGCCCTGCATCAGGAGTAACTACCCCTGGCTGGTGAAGAGGGCGCCGCATATTCTAAGGGGGCCGCGCTCCGGGGGCATAAACCCCACTGGTGAGGGGGCGGGCGTAACAGTACAGGCAGCCCGCCGGACAGGAACCATAGCGGCCGATATCCACGCTGGGGACGCAGCCGCACTGGGGCCGCTGGTTTTTATCTTTACCCCCTGTCTCTATGCCCCATAAGCCCGTAATAAGCCCGCCATCCACGCAGGAACCGGCGGATATCCCCAGCCCCTCAAGGTTTTCCGCCTCCGCGCAGGCAAACATATCCATGCCGGCTTCCCGGGCCATGCGGGCCAGGTCCGATAAAAGCTCCCGAACCCCGGGGAGTAAGGTCCCTTCCGGGGTATAATGGGGCAGCGATTTTAAGAGCCCGGCCTTTTCCCGGGCGGCTATACGCCGTTTCGCGCCGCCGTATTCATCATAGACGCTGATGATGACCCGGCGGACCTTTCCCTTCAGGGCCTGGGACAGCAGCCGGAAATTCCGGATATGAAAGGCCGGATCCGTATCGGTAGAAAGGAACAGGGGATCGTAGCGCCAAATGTTCCGTTCCGGCCCCAGTTTGTCCGCCAGCCCTTCCATGGCGGTGATAATGGTTTGCGGCGCGGGCATATTCGGCTCCAAAACAGCGGGATAACAAGTCAGGGTAGTCATCACGTAAAAGCGGTAGCCCCGGCCTTCCAGCGTCGCCCCATGGGTCAGGATGGCCCGGGGGTCCCGGGTCCAAAAAACAAAAACCTCAACATCCCGAGGACTCAAGGACACCCGCCGGACCTGGGCGGCGTTAAAGGGGTTTCGCACCTCGACAAACCCCTCCTCCAGCCGCTCCATAAACCAATCAAACTGAAACCGGGGAATATCCCCGCGCCGGGACACGCTGATTATCATATTTTACAGTATATCACAAACGGCTTGACACGATCCTAACGGTCGGATATATTTAACCATCATGGGGGTGTAGCTCAGTTGGCTAGAGCGTTTGAATGGCATTCAAAAGGTCAGGGGTTCAATTCCCCTCACCTCCAAAGATTTTGAAAATTCCGAAGGAAGCATACGGAGACGGATTATAACACAAAAGGTTCCGGACATATCTTTTTCAGGGTCCTATTGTAGGGCGAGCGCATATAAAAAGTTGAGGAAATGAGGAATACTTGGCATGGTTTTCTGGGAGGGGAGCCATGGAAGAAAAAAAAAGACCACTTACACCCATCAAGACCTGTTTTTCGGTCA
>JAIRMO010000136.1 GCA_031258625.1 Spirochaetaceae bacterium
GGATATTTATCCACGTGCAAGAAACATGGAATTTCATCATCTCACGCACTAAAATTGCTTTTCAAGGGGGAAAACCCCGCCTTTATGCTTGAAAATGAAAATTTAGGCTGAATAGTTACGAAAAATTTTTAATATTTTTTACAAAGACGAACTGAAATGCCCGCTGTTTTCTGGGGCCTTCCCCTTTTTTCCGTGGAGAAAATTGTGTAAGCTATAAGCGCTTAACTTATAAGGAATGAGTAATTTCCTCCTAATGCCAGTTCCGAAACCAACCGGATTTTTGAACAGGCTCGAATAACACCAATTTTTTGTAAGCGTTGTGTTATTTGCGCCGGATCAAATATTAAACCAGACCCCCGGATAAATAAGGCTGCAAGCCCTGTACCCGGCCTTTGGCATACCAATACATTTCCCGTAGGTTTTAAAGCACCGTGGGAACAAAGGTACTCCATCCACCCGCCCGGGACCGCTCAATCTTCACGCCCAGCGTACTCAGACGGCTCCACTTTGGGTCAGGCCTCATCCCCCCGTTCCCCCGAGGACATGGCCCGGAGGATCCGGCGTTTTACGGCGCCGGAGTTGCCGGTGAATTCGGCGATCCGCTTCCGCATTTCCCGGCGTTTGGAATGGAGGCCGTAGGGGCAGGTACAAGCCGCGGACAAAAGGCCCATTTCCCCGGCGCAGGCGATGATCTGCTGTTCCTCCAGGTAGCCCAGAGGCCGGATCAGGCTTACCGGGTATTTCCGGTAGGCAAGGAGCATGGGCATGGCGGTCAGTTCCCCCTTGGCGGTCATGTTCATAAAAAAGGTTTCGATGATGTCGTCCAGGTGGTGCCCCAGGGCGATCTTGTTGAAGTTGTTTTCCACGGCGTATTTCAGAAGCTCCGTCCGCCGCTGGGTGGAACACCAATAGCAGTTCATCTTCTCCCCCTCCTTGAGCCGGCCGATGATGGGTACAAAGAGGTCCCGGAAGGGAATCCCCCAGTCCGCAAGCCGGGTGGAGAGGGCGGCCTTTTTACAACAGGCGCAGAAATCGCTGGAGATGTGGATCGCCGCCAGGGTGTAGTTTTTTTTGAGGGCCCGCCGGATCGCCGCCAGGACCCAGGCAAGGACCGTGGAATCCTTGCCCCCGGAAACGGCGATAAGGACCCGGTCCCCTTCGGCGATGAGGTTCCGTTCCAGGACGGCCTTGGTCGTGAGCTTCCGCACCACCTCGCTTGCCCCGGCCCGGCGTAAGAAACGGTTACCCATGGAAGGTTTTTTCCACGGGCCGGGACCGGGTAAGGTCCGGTTCCGGGGGTAGGCCGTACCGGCTATGGATGTCCCGGATCACCAGGCTTGCCAGGATCATCCCCGCGGCGGCGGTTACGGTAACGGCGCTCCCGTTGATCACCTTTTTGGTAGCGCACCACTCCGCCCCCTGTTCCCCGCAGGGGGCGGGACAGAGACATTGGGCGGATCCGCAGGAAACCCCGATTTCCCGGTGGAGGGGAAGCCGTTCGGCGCTGTATACCACGGTAAAATGCCCCCGGAAACCCCGCTTCCGCAGGCCCGATCGGACCAGCCGCGCCAGGGGACAGCCCCGGGTTTCCCAAACATCGGCGGTTTTAAGTTGGGTGGGATCCAGTTTGAGGGCGGTTCCCATGGAGGAATAAAGGGTAACCCCCGCGCCGGCGGTGAGTTCGATGAGATCGAGTTTATGGGTAAGGCTGTCGATGGCGTCAATCACATAATCCGCCCCTTCAATGCCGAATTCCCCCGCGGTCTCCCGGGAAAAGACCTTCCCCAGAGCCTGAACCGTACAGCCGGGGTTGATCTCCCGCAACCGGCCCGCCAGGACCTCCGCCTTGGACAAACCCACGGTGTGGGTGGTGGCCTGGACCTGGCGGTTGATATTGGTAACACATACCCGGTCGGAATCAACGAGGACGATGTTCCCCACCCCGGAACGAACCAGGGCTTCGGCGCACCAGCTCCCCACACCGCCCAGACCGAAAACCAGGGCCTTGGCCCGGGAAAGAGCGTCCAAAGCCTCCGCGCCGGTCAACAGGGAAAGCCGCTGAAAAATCGGGTTAACCTTCATCGGCCCCCCACATCCCCGGGCTTTCCCCGAACCGCGTGTCCGGGTAAGCCCCCGGACAGCCGGGAAACCTTCCGCTTGCCTCCCCCGCGAGCGGGTTCTTGGGTTGTTGATTGGAAGCCGGGGTCCGTGCCCCGGAGCTTGCTCCTGGGTTCTTCATTTCATCCATAATTTACGCTACATCGTTTTGTTACCGACCTTACGAAACCGCCTCTTTTATATCACAAAAAAGACAATCAACCAACCCCGCCGCAGAGCGGCTAAGCTTGACCCATAAAAATTTCAAGCAGAATTTGTTTGGAATTTGAATTTTTTGAACCCTTTACTAAAGCAAAACAGCAGGTCAAATGCATATATTCTCCATGAGACCATTACGAGTGTTAAAACAAGGGGTGTGGTACGAAATCCGTACCCGCGTCAACAACCGGGAACCCCTGTTCCGCCTCCATAAGGCCCTGGCCCTGTTCGCCCGGGTGTTCCGGGAGACGAAACGCCGGTTTGTCTTCGAGATCCGGGGGATCTGTCTTGCGGATGACTGGCTGACGTTTTACATCAAGCCAGCGGATGGGCTGGAACTTCCGGCTATCATGAAGTGGCTGAAACAGGTGTTCGCCCAACGGTACAACCGGGCGGAGGGCCGGATCGGGCATATCTGGGGGGACCGGTATGGGTCGCGGATAATGGAGGGGGAGGCGCCGGAGGAGGAGATAACGGCGGCGGGGAAGTGGATCGGGGTATCGGATACTGGGGTCAGACCCTATGATGGGGATCCAACCATCGGGGTCAGACCCCGGTACAAAGAAACGGCGATCCAACCCGCTTTTCTCCTCATATTCCCCCTTCTCCCCGCCCCTGGACCCGGATAAACGGCGTCAATACGCCCCGGATTCCGAATTAGTTTCCCGGTCCACCCCACGCCGAAAACGTTCCGGGGAAAGGTCTGTCTTGAAACAGGTAATCTGAATTGGGGGTCAAGTTCACCCCTCCCCACCGGGGTCAGACCCCAGGGAATTTTGCGTCCCGGGTAAAAGCGTCTATGATAAATGTCAAGCACTTTTTTGAAGATTTTCCGAGTTTTTTTCCAAAAATTGCTTGTACCGGCGCATTTTCATCTCATGTTTTTCCGCCTCCCGCCCATAATGGTATTCC
>JAIRMO010000141.1 GCA_031258625.1 Spirochaetaceae bacterium
GGAATACCATTATGGGCGGGAGGCGGAAAAACATGAGATGAAAATGCGCCGGTACAAGCAATTTTTGGAAAAAAACTCGGAAAATCTTCAAAAAAGTGCTTGACATTTATCATAGACGCAAGCGGGCTCTTGGGTTGGTCGATTTAAAAGGGGAGGTCTGACCCCATGAGAGCCTCGTAACTTGTAACTCCCAACGGTGACTGATACCTCTACAGGAACCGCGTTCCGGGGATTACTCCTGGTGCCGTAGTTCCCGGACGGGCAGATCTTCCAGATAGGCGTCCAGGACGGCCTGTTCATTGGGGGGAAAGTTTATGAATTCCAGGGCGATGATCCGGCCGACCCGGGCCAGGCGGCATTCCGGGGAAAGGATGGCATCATCCAGCCGGAAGGAACATTCGGGGATCATCCTTCCCGGGTATAGGTTCTCCAGCAGAAACGGATAGTCGGGGTGAAAAGAAATCCCCATTCGGGCAATGGTTCTTACCTTCCCGGTGATGATGGCCTTATTGAGGGGATTGGCGAAGATCAGGGCGCAGCGCTGCCAGGGTTCTACAAAAAAACGCGGGGCCCGCCGCTTTTCTTCTACCGGAAGATACCGGCTCAGGATATTTTGGAGTTTGCTGATCTGGGATGGTTCCCCCAGGGTTTCGGAAACGATACCGCTCACTCCGACATAAAAGGCCTTGGACGCCTCCTCCAGGGGGAATTTTTCGCCGGTTAAGAGGACTATGGGGCACTGGTCCTTGTTCCGGTCAACCCGTACAAAATGGGCCAGGGTCTTCCAGTGCCGGGGAAAGTCACTGGCGCTCAGGATAATACCGGCGGGATCAACCTCATCAATATTATCCATGGCCTTTATCACATGGCCGTACCGGATTATATCAAATCCCAGGGGTTTGATATACCGGGAAACCAGGTTAAAGGTTTCATCCGAGCCCAGGATCGTTAATAACTTCATTCTGTCCCCAAATTTTGTACCGTATACCCCACGATGGTCCAAATATCATCCCGCCGGCGAAGATCGTAGGTATACCGTTTCCTTTCAATAATATCTCTAAAACGGAATAATTCCAATACAACAACGGCGCCTTCTTCGGCGTTATAGGTGGTCCGCTCGATCCTGAATTCCAGGGGGATGGTGGCGATATCTCCGTCCACCACCGCGTTTTTAAGCTCCGTCCGGTACTGGTCGATCATATTCCGGCGGACCTCTTCCGAGGCCCCCAGCCATTGCCGCTGCCGCTGGGGATCCCGTCTTAACATGGCTTCCGTATCAAGGTAGAGGAAGAATTTTTCCCACTGGCTTTTTTGCCGGGCCCGGAGGATGTACTCCACCACCTGGTCCGGGGGGAGATTTTCCCGTACCAAAATAGCGTTGGTTTCCACATCCATTGCCAGGGGGACTCCCCCGGGGCCGGGCAGGGAGGGGGGTCTTAGGTGAAGGCTTAACCGGTTGGATTCCAGGGGAAGGGTTCCATCGGTATTACGGATAAGGTCGGGGTATATTTTTGCCTGTACCACAAAGGAACCTGCCTGGTTCAGGGTAACATAGTCCCGGATATCCTCGATAAATGAGAAGGACTCCCCGTGTTCCATCGAAACGTCCCGGAAAAAAACCTGGGCGCTTTGGGTCCTTTTTCTGATCAAAAGATCCGCGGATTCCACCGGCCGGTTTGTCAGGGTTTTTACTTCAAAATCAACGGAAAAAACCCGATCCTCCGCCAGTTTAAACCGGTAGGGGGCGGCCCCGTTGTTGGTGACGGTTACCTGGACGAGGATGGGTTCCGTTGCGGCGCCGGGAATATAGTAGATCCGCTTGTCATAAAACCGGATGGAAAGGTCTATTTCCGAAGCCCCCGGAAGGGACAGGACTCCCCAAAAAAAACCGAGGAGGGTGATAATTTTTTTGTACGGTTTCATCATAAAACTCCCTGTAAAAGGGTTTAAAAAAGACCCAATACTATATTATAGTAATCGGTATACCCGTATGAATACCTTATCTTTTCCTTTGATCCTGAACAAGATGGCCGCTTCTCCGGGGATGGCTCTTTTGCTTGATACCTATGGAAAGGGGAAATTCCCCCTGGAAATAGACGGTTCCGAGGGCTCCCTGACGGCCCTGCTTATCACCGCCCTGTTTCAAGCCCATCCCGGCGTTTTTTTGGCGGTGGTTTCCACCGAGCGGGAGGCCGCGGAACTGGTCCCGGACCTGGAAAGCCTTGGGGCGCCGGTCCTCTCCTTTCCCTGGTGGGGGACCATGCCCTACCGGGAGATGGCCCCCCTTTCGGCGGTTTTCGGGGAGCGGACCAAGGTTTTGGGGGCCCTGGCCTCCGGGGTCCGGGCCGTCGTGGTAGCCCCGGAACGGGCCTTTTTAACCCCCCTGCCGCCGCCGGAATACTTCCGGGAACTCCTCATCTCCCTTAAACCCGGCGGTACCCTGGATACCATAGCCCTGGCGGAAACCCTGGTGAGTTACGGCTATACCCGGGTTCCCCGGGTACAGATCCACGGGGAATTCGCCCTCCGGGGGGAGGTGCTGGATATCCTCATGGGGGGGGACGAGGATGCCTACCGGGTGCTTTTCGATTTTGACGTGGTGGAATCGATAAAACGGTTTTCTCCCCTGGATCAAAGCGGTTTGGATACGGTTGAGGAATTGATCATCCGGCCCCTGAAGGAAGTGGTATGGTCCGATGAGCGGATCGACAGCCTTGCCGCCCGGCTGGAACAGGCCGAGGAATTCCCCCAGGGGGGGCGGCCCCTCCTGGAAGACCTTATGGCCCGGCGGGAGACCCCCGGGGAGGAACTGCTCTTCCCCCTGGCCTTCGAGCGGCCCGCGGTTTTGACCGATTACCTGGATCCCCGGGGGACGGTTTTTTATATAGACCGGGAACGGTTGGAAAACGCCCAGGAGTCCCTGAATAAGGAATACCGGAGCCTCTACGCCAAGGCCCGCCGGGAACGGGAGGCGCCGGCCCCGGAACGGATCCTCCGGGAATTTCGGGAGCTTTTTTCCCAAACCCCCCGGAGGGTTTCCTTTATGACCATCAGGGGCGGCGGGGAACCGGGGGCGACGCGGCTTCCGGTTCCCTGCGATCCCCCCCGGAGTTTTTTCGGTAATATCAATTATTTAAAAGAAGAACTCACGACCCTGGCCGGACAGGGGTGGACCTTTATGGTGGCCGCCGAGTCCGAAGGCCAGGCGGGACGGATCCGGGAAATTCTTAAAGACATAAAAGGCGCGAGCCCGGAAAAGGGGGAGGAAAATTCCCTCTTTATTTCCGGTTTGTCCCTTTCCGCGGGATTCGCCCTGCCGGATATCAAATTTATGGTGATCCAGGAGAACGAGATCTTCGGCCGGAGGAAACGGCCCCCCCGGTCCCTCAAACAGGTGCGGAGCGCGGTCATCGACACGTTTGTGGAACTCAACCCCGGGGATTATGTGGTCCATGTAAATTACGGCATCGGTCTTTTTAAGGGCATTGAACGGATCAAAACCCAGGGGCATGAACGGGATTACATTAAACTGGAATATTTGGGGGACGAGGTGGTTTTTGTCCCCATCGAACAGGTTAACCTGGTCCAGCGGTATATCGGGAGTGAGGGCGCCCCTCCCCGGTTGGACAAACTGGGGTCTAAGAGCTGGGAAAACCGTAAGGGCCGGGTAAAAAAATCCGTGGAGGATATCGCGGAGCGTCTCATTGTCCTCTATTCCAAACGAAAAGCCGCCCCGGGTTACGCCTTTCCGGGGGATACCGAGTGGCAGACTGTTTTTGAGGCGGCCTTTCCCTTTGAGGAAACCGAGGATCAGCTCCGGTGCGTGGAGGAGATCAAGGCGGATATGGAAAGCCCCCACCCCATGGACCGCCTTGTCTGCGGGGATGTGGGGTACGGCAAGACCGAAGTCGCGGTTCGGGCCTGTTTTAAGGCCATTATGGGGGGGAAGCAGGTGGCGTTTCTGGCCCCCACCACGATCCTCGTGGAACAGCATTTCGAAAACTTCCAGGAACGGTTTTCCCAGTTTCCGGTACGGATCGCCATGTTGTCCCGGTTTGTGGAACGGAGCAGGGCAAAAAAGATCCTGGAGGGGACAAAAAAGGGGGAGATCGATTTGCTGGTGGGGACCCACCGGATCATCCAGGACGACGTGGGTTTTAAGGACCTGGGGCTTTTGGTGATCGACGAGGAGCAGCGGTTTGGGGTCAAGGACAAGGACCGGCTTAAAGAACTGAAACACAACGTGGACTGCCTTACCCTGAGCGCCACCCCCATCCCCCGGACCCTCCACATGAGCCTTACCAAGATCCGGGACATGAGCCTCCTCGCGACCCCTCCCCAGAACCGGCATCCCATAGAGACGGTCATTGAGGAATACAACGAGGATCGCCTGGCCGCGGCCATCCGGCGGGAGGTTGAACGGGGGGGGCAGATATTTTTTCTCCATAACCGGGTGGAAACCCTGGTTGAAACCCGGATACGGATCGAACACCTGGTCCCGGAGATGCTGGTGGAAACCGCCCACGGGCGGATGGATCCCCAGGATCTGGAGGATGTGATGCACCGGTTTATCCACGGGGGCTTTCAGGTCCTGGTTTCCACCACCATCATCGAAAACGGCATCGATATTCCCAATGTCAATACCATCATCATTGACCGGGCGGACATCTACGGGGTTTCCCAGCTCTACCAGCTCCGGGGCAGGGTGGGGCGTTCCGACCGGATCGCCTACGCCTATCTTTTCTACCCCCGGGACCGGGCCCTCTCGGAGGTGGCCATGAAACGGCTCCAGGTTATCTCGGACTTTACCGAATTGGGGTCGGGGTTTAAGATCGCCATGAAGGATATGGAGATCCGGGGGGCGGGGAACCTTTTGGGCAGGGAGCAGTCCGGGGATATCTATTCCGTGGGCTTCGACCTCTACCTGCATCTGCTGGATGAGGCGGTACGGCGCCTTGAGGATTCCCACTACGAGGCGGAAACCGAGACTTTTCTGGAACTGGAGTATTCCGCTTTTATTCCCAACGGGTATATCGATTCGGCCCAGGAAAAAATGGAGGTTTACAAGAAGATCGCCTCCATCAGAAGCAAGGATGAGCTGGAAAGCATCCACGGGGAACTGCTGGACCGCTTCGGCCCCCTCCCCGATGAGGCCGCATCCCTGCTCTCCCTGGCGGAAATCCGCATTATTTGCCGGGAAATTTCGGTTTCTTCCTTGAAAGAACGGAACGGAATTGTTAGGGTGGAATTCGGAAAGGTCTCCAAGGTAAAGGTGGACCGTTTGGTCAGGATGATAAAGGAGTCCAATGGGAAGGCGCGGCTCGATCCCAAGGCGCCCAATATCCTGATTTTGACCGTGGGCAGTATCGGCCTCCGGGAAAAAAGTGAATTTATCCGGGAAAAGTTGGCGGCCCTGGTTTAAGGGAAGGGGCGAAATACCATTGGAGGATACGGAATGGACATTAAGGCGGTAGTTTTTGATTATGGAAAGGTGATATCTTTTCCGCCGGAGGACACGGTGCTGGAGGAATTGGCCGCCATCGCGGGCATGAGCCCCCAGGCCCTGGATTCCCTCCTGTGGCCCCATCGGGCCGAGTATGACCGGGGGACCATGACGGGTAAGGAATACTACCGGATGCTGCTGGCCGCCGGAGGGGTCCGCCGGGACGAAGGGGACCTGGAAAAAATGGTGGACATCGATTTACGGAGTTGGACCCATATAAACCCCGGCACGGTTAAATTAATGGAAGATCTCAAGGCGATCCCTGCCCTGAAATTGGGGATCCTCTCCAATATGCCCCATGAATTTTTGGCCCTGGCCCGGGGGTTCATCCCGGTATTTGACCTCCCCGATATAAGTATCTTTTCCTGCGAGGTGGGGTATATTAAACCCGAAACAGCCATTTACCAGCGGCTCCTCTCCGCCCTGGGCTGTGAGCCGGGGGCGCTTGTTTTTTTTGACGATATGCAGATCAATATTGACGCGGCCCGGTCTTTGGGGATCCGGGCGTTTTTATGGAAGGACCCGGAGACCGCCCGGGCGGAACTGAACCGTTTAAAGGTCCCCGTATAGGGGATGCGCGGAGCCGGACGATTTTGGGCGGTTCCCCAGGAAAACAAGGAGTATCCTATGGCGCTGATCAAAACGATCGTTATTTTTACCATTGTGGGGTTGTCCACGGTTGTATTGATCCCCTTCGGGATTCTCGCCATTATCCTGAATCTGGCGGGGTTACAAAAAATTGCCTCCCTGGGGATATATAAGATTGCCCAGGGCTGGGGGTGGATGCTCATCAAACTGGCGGGGTGTAAACTCACCGTAACCGGGAGGGAACATATCGTAAAAAAAGGAGGGGTCTGTTTTGTCAGCAACCACGGAAGCATCTTTGACATTGTCCTCATTTTGGCCCTGGTGGGCAGGCCCGTCGGGTTTATCGCCAAAAAAGAATTGGCCTGGATTCCCTTCTTGAACATCTGGATTTTGCTTATCGGGGGCTTTTTTATTGACCGGAAGACCGACCGGAAAAGCATCAAACGGGCCATCGGTACCATTAACGCGGGGATCCGGCGGATCGAATCCGGGGGGGCCATGATCATCTTTCCCGAGGGAACCAGGAGCCGGGGCCAGGGGCTGCTCCCCTTCCGGCCGGGGGCGCTTAAATTGGCAACCCAGGCCAAGGCGCCGATCATCCCCATGGTCATTACCGGCAGTTACGATGTGTTTGAAAGAGACGGCCTTGTGAGGGCGGTCCCGGTCCGGGTGGCCTTTGAAAAGCCCATCGTCACCGGGGATCTTCCCCCGGAGGATCGCCGGAAGAACCTCGCCGACAAGATCCGGGGGGTCATGGAGACCGCCCTGGGGGGTCATGAAGACCGCCCTGGGGGTTCATGAAGACCGCCCGTGAGCAAAAAACTTGGCGGCCGGTTGCCGGGAACGGACGGTTATGGGCGCACCCGGATTCGAACCAGGGACATCCTGCGTGTAAAGCAGACACTCTAACCAACTGAGTTATGCGCCCGTGCCCCCTACCGTATCAGAAACAGACGATCCCTGTCAAGGCGCATGTCAGGCCCGGCCAGCAATTCAAAGTTTAAATAGACATAAAGAGAAAAGACGCCTAAAAGAACTTCCGGGGGGCGGCCTGATACCTTGGCCTAAACAGCGGCCTTTATTGGGCCTACGCCGTGGCGCCTTATTTCGTCAACACGCTACTGCGTGCCGCTACTGCGTGCCGCTACTGCGTGCCGCTGCCGCCTGCGCTTAGCGGGCGCCTGTCGGCCGGGCAAATAGCGGTTCCCCCGGAGGTTCCCCCCACTATTTGTCCGCCGCCACCCCAGGTGAACTTTTTCGGGCGTCTTTTCTCTCCGAAAAAAACAAAAATTGCTGCAAAAAAACGGGAACGTTATGGTAAAAAATAACCAAATGGTTACTCTACTGAATTAAGATGACCGTATACTTCAAAACCATTTGGTCATTTTTAGATTGAATGAACCTTTTTTTAAACTTTGAATTGCTGTCCGTAGTCACGATCCGTAGATTTTAACAATTTTACATTTAACGCTATATATGGATTTTTAGGGTAAATTCAATGCCTTTTTCCACATTTAGTACTAAAAATAAAATCGCTGCGAACCGGGGTAATACGGGGGCCAGGACTGTTTTTATCCTAACGAAAGGACTATACTGTATACACAGAGGGATATGCCCTATCATATGAAACTTTCCCAAAACTGAAATTTTGGGAAAGTTTCATAAGAAAGTTCGGAGAAGCGTGTCATGGAAAAGCGGGGAGTTCAAATTTTAGGAATAATTTCGGAGAACCAACGGATTGAGGTCTCCCGGCTTGCCGGGTTGTTGGGAGTTTCCCCGGTAACCATCCGTAAGGACCTGGACATCCTGGAAGAAAAGGGGTTTATCAAGCGGGAACATGGGTTCGCCATCCTCGGTTCCATGGACGATATAGGCAATCGGTTGGCCTTCAACTATGAGATAAAGCAACGGATCGCCCAATCGGCCGCCGCCCTGGTGAGGCCCGGGGAAACGGTGATGATCGAGTCCGGGTCTTGCTGCGCCATCCTGGCGGAAGAACTGGCCATGAGGGTAGGCAACGTCACTATCGTAACGAATTCCGCTTTTATCGTCCATTATGTCCACAAATACCCCGGAGTACGGTTCCTGCTACTGGGGGGGGATTACCAGAGAAGCTCCCAGGTAGTGGTGGGTCCCATTACCCGGACAAACGTGGAAGATTTTTTTGTGGACAAACTTTTTATAGGGACCGACGGTTTTAGCCAACGGACCGGCTTTACCGGTAACGACCATTCCCGGGCCGAAACCGTGCGGGATATGGCCCGACAGGCAAACAAAACCCTGATCCTCACCGAATCGGTGAAATTCACCCAACAGGGAACGGTATCCCTGCTGCCGGTAGAAGGGATCAGCGGGGTGTTTACCGATGACGGGATCCCCGAAGCCCAGGAAAAGTACCTGACAAGCCGTAACATAGCGGTGTACAAGGTGCCCCTCCGCCTTCCTCCTCCCTGATCCCGGTATTTCCCTCCAGGGCAACCGCATTATAAATTGAACAGGATTTTAAGCAGGAACTCGGGTTTGTAAGAAGCGTAGAGCCGTTTCCGGTTAAGGGACAACTTCTGTTTGCGGTATCTTTCTATCGGTTCCAACCGCAACAGATTGAGGGTTATCTTCCGTATTATCGCCAGGTTGGCCGCACAGTGGTCTTTCCGGTTCCGCGCGTAATCTTCCCGAAACGCCACATCCAGTACCCAGTGCAGTTTGTTTTCTATCCCCCAATGGCTGCGTACCGAACGGGCAAACTCCCCCGCCTCCGTGAGCGTCGTCAAATAATACCGGAGTCCCGTGGTAATAACCACCTTCACCGTCCGGGTGGAACGGATCCAGCCCATCGCCATAAACCCCGCCCAGGCCGCAAGCCCGACAAACCAGGACAAATCAGTGCATAACCACGCTTCCCGCTTCTCTATCTTTCGTTACTTCCGTATATTGGGGAAAAGAACACCCGGTTTCCCGATGCCTTCAAACAGTTCCCGGGCTTCTTCATATCCTCACTCATACTCCCCCGTACCGTTTTCCCATCCACCGGAATAACCGAACCCGCGCTTACCCGTTCCCGGAAATACCCGCAGGTCCAGGAGAGAAAACATTCCTCGAACCTTCGGCGGTCTATCCGGCTTACGACCCGCAAAATGGTATCGGCGCTGGGTGTCCTGTTGGGCAGGGTCAGGTATTTCCGTAACCAGTCCTCATGAGTTTCACCGAAAAAGACAATGTCTTCCACGTTTTCGACCCCCAGACCATGGCGATAATGCAGAGTAACAAGATATCCACCAGGTTATGCTTTCTACATCGGTCGATCCGGGGGTCCGGAATCTGGCACATTCGGTTCGTATGTCCATTATTCCCCCCCCCATCCTTTCCCGGTCGGCTTTTTTCGCCTTTTCTTGAGGGGTTTTATAATGTGGTTGCCTTGGGCGCCGGAGGAGGAGTCCGGAGGGGAACGGGGGGACACGGACTCTGGGGTCAGACCCTGGTATGGGAAAAGGGCGATCCAAACCGCTTTCCCTCTCCTCCCCATCCCCGCGCCCGGATAAGCGACGCCAATCCCCCCTAGGTTCCGTATCACCCTTCTTTTCACCCCAAGTCGAAAGGGCCTCAAGGGAAAAATCCGCCCTGAAACAGGCAGGCGATCTGAGTTGCGGGTCAAATTTAGCCGCTTACCTCCCCCACAAGCGGGGTCTTGGGTTATTGATTGGCAAAAAAACACTACCCGGAAGGGCGTCAAAATTCAACCTGTCCCACCGCCCGGGGATAGGGAATAACATCCCGGATATTGGCCATGCCGGTAACGTATTGGATAAGCCGCTCAAAGCCCAAACCGAATCCCGTATGGGGGACAGAGCCGTAGCGGCGGAGGTCCAGATACCAGGAGTAGTCTTCAAGGTCCATACCCAGGGAACGGATCCGTTCTTCCAGGGCCTTTAGGTTTTCTTCCCGTTCGGAACCGCCGATTATTTCCCCCAGCCGGGGGACGAGAACATCCATGGCCCGGACGGTTTTACCGTCGTCGTTCATCTTCATATAAAAGGCCTTAATCTCCCGGGGATAATCGGTCACGATTACCGGGCCGCGGGCCACGGTTTCGGTAAGAAATTTTTCGTGTTCACTCTGGAGATCACAACCCCAAAAGGGCTTGAATTCAAAGGTATTCGCGTTTTTTTCCAACTCCGCCACCGCGTCGGTATAGGTCATGTGGACAAAGGGGGAATCCATCACCGACCGGAGTACGCCGGACAGCCCTTTTTCGATATGGGCTTCAAAAAAGGCGATATCTTCGGCATTGTCCTTAAGGACCGTAGCAAGGAGGAATTTAAGAAAATCCTCCGCCAGGGTCATGTTATCCTCCAGCCGGGCAAAGGCCATTTCAGGCTCTATCATCCAAAATTCCGCCAGATGCCGGGTGGTATTGGAATTTTCCGCCCGAAAGGTAGGGCCAAAGGTATAGACCCGGGAAAGGGCCAGGGCATAGGTTTCCGCCTCCAACTGCCCCGATACGGTGAGGCAGCTCCGCTTACCGAAAAAATCCTTTCCGTAATCCGGCGGTTTACCGGATTTGGCCAGGGCTTCCAGATCCAGGGTAGTTACCTGGAACATGGCCCCCGCCCCTTCGGCATCACTGGCGGTGATGATCGGGGTATGGACGTACTGAAACCCCCGGCTTTGGAAAAATTCGTGAACCCCAAAGGCAAGGCGGCTGCGAACCCGGGCTACGGCGCCAATGGTATTGGTTCTGGCCCGGAGGTGGGCAATTTCCCGAAGGAATTCCAGGGAATGGCGCTTTTTCTGCAGGGGATACCGATCCGCCGGGGCATCTCCGATAATTTTGACGGAAAGGACGGTTAATTCCGCCTCCTGTCCTGCGGACGGAGAGGGGACAAGCCGCCCGGTTATTTCCACCGATGCCCCGGTAGATACCGCAGCCAGGACGCTTTCGGTGTCTTCTGCCAATCCTCCGATCCGGTCAAAGGTACACTGGATGCCGCCGAAACAGGACCCGTCATTCACTTCCACAAAAATAAGATTTTTTAACTCCCGTTTGGTCCTGACCCAACCCCGGACCGTAATTTCTTGGGATTCCGGTGGAAGGGTCCGGATATCCCTAATAAGTGGCTGTATCATGGCTTTAGTATAACGGATTAATACCCATAGGCCAAGGGTACGGGTTATCTCATAAAAAATTCCGCGTTACCAAAAAATGTCCATGCCTCACATTGGAAATGTTACCCAAAAACAGTTTTTATTTTTCTACCTCAATAAAAACTTCTATTGCTCACAACCACAGCAGGCCGTCTACCGCGTTGTTCATGACCTGTTTGAGGATCAAAATGAAGAATCCAAGAGCAAGCTCCGGGGTATGGACCACGCCGTCCAATCAACACCCCCGCCCTGAAGCTCTCCCTCACAACCGGGTTCTTGGGTATTACACCCCTCCGCACGAATATAAGGCATTAGCCGGGGGTAAGCCCCCGGCCTTCCAATCGCGTTTAGGCGTAATTCTCCTCATATTCGGCTTCTTGTTCATCCTGGGCTTTAATAACTTCCCCGGATCGGAGGGGCGTTAAAAGGCTCACCACAACAAACACGATAGTATTGACGATGATCGAAAACAGGCCCGAATGCATTCCCCAGGGGACTTTAACCGCCGGAACAAAGGTGAAAAGGCAAACCAGGAATACCCCCGCGACAAGCCCCACGATAGCCCCGGATGAGGTGGAACGTTTCCAGAACAGGATACCCACGGTGGGCACAAATATCTGGGCGGTACCGGACATGGCTACGAGGCCTATGGTTACCAGGAAACCGGGGATAAAAACGGACATAAAATAGGCGATCAGGGCAAATACCAGGATAGCCACCCTGCCGACGAAGATCAACTTCTTATGATCCGCCTTG
Source organism: Spirochaetaceae bacterium (assembly GCA_031258625.1). Lineage (GTDB taxonomy): Bacteria > Spirochaetota > Spirochaetia > Treponematales > Breznakiellaceae > JAIRMO01. The sequence continues at coordinate 11,990 of JAIRMO010000141.1, forward strand.
GTATTGATATACCGCTGGTAAATATCCACGGTATAAACCGCCGACATGGAGTGGATCTGGGAATTGGCGGTGGACATGGCAGCCGCGGCCCCGCCGGCGCAGATCAAAGCAGCCAGGGCAAAGGGGGCGTATTTGAAAAGCATCACGGGAAGGATCTGATCCGCCACGGCCACGCCCGGTTCCAGCAAGATCCCGGTGTTGCCCACCAGCATGGAGCCGATGTAGGCAATGGCAGCGAAACCCAGAAGGAAGGGCATAAGGTTAAAAAGCCGGGAGGATTTTACCGCGTACATCCGGGTCCAAAGCTGGGGTCCCATAAAAGAACCCAGGGGGGTAATGATGAACATGGAGACCCACATCATGGGGCCAAAGGTCCCCTTTGGCCCCGGCAGGATCAGGGATTCCGGAGCCGTTTGTTTGAGGGTCCGGAAAAGCGCCGCGGTACCCCCAACCCTGGCGGCCAGGTAGAACCCCGCGAAGACCATGCCAAAGAACAACAGCACCCCGTAAAAAATATCCGTCCACGCCACCGCCCGCAGTCCGCCGGCCCATACATACACGATGATCACCGCGTAAAAGATAAGCCCGCCGATCTTCCAGGGGATAAGCCCGCCGGAAGCAACCTCAATAAGATAGGCCCCGCCGGTGAGCTGTACCTGGAGATAGGGAATGGTAAAGACCAGCATGACGACGGCCACCAAATTGGCCAGCCCCGGGGAGCCGTAGAGCTTCCGAAAAAAATCACTGGCGGTAATACAATTGCTTTTACGACCGTAGAACCATATCCGTTTCCCGATAAAATAATAGAGGAAACCAAAAAGGAGGTTCCAGGCAATCGCGGTCCAGTAGACCGGCCCCTGGGCATAAAAATACCCGTTGGAGCCTAAAAAGGCAAAGGCGCTCCACCAGGTCGCGGCCACGGTAAAAAACACCGCCACCGAACCCATGGTCCGGCCTTGAACAAAAAAGTCCTCGGTAGTGGGGAGAAGTTTTTTACTGGCTATCAACCCCATACACAGGGGGATAAACATAAATAAGCCTAAAATGACTATTGCACTCACATTCTGCAGCATCGGGTCCTCCTAAGTTTCTTTTCCGGTAAAATTTTTACCCCTGCCCCAATTGGTTTTATAACCAATGAACATAAAAACCACCATAACGGCCCACATGATAAGGGTAAAACTATAAATGAAGGGCAGCCCAAAAATCATGGGGTCTATTCGGTTAAAGAAAAGAACCCCGGGGAATTCCATTATCAAAAACCCGATAAAAATTAAAAGGAACAAGAGGATCCTGCCGGGATAAATTCTTTTTTTCATACGACAACCTCCGAAGTTCAAATTAAGTTTTCTATGAAAACTTTTTAGACCGAGAAGCAGGTTTAAAACCCGGTTATTTTGAAACCCCTTCTTTATTTATACATCCCCTGTTATAGGGCATTATAAACCAGCTTGCCTCCCACATAGGTCTGAAGGGTCTGTAATTCATGTAAGCCAAAGGGATCGATGGTAAAGGGATCCTGGGAGATAACGATAAAATCAGCGACCATACCGGTTTTGAGTTTTCCCTTTCGGTTTTCCTCAAAGGTGGCATAGGCGCTTCCCTGGGTGTAGATTTTAAGGGCCGCTTCCAGGCTTATTTTCTGACTTAGCCCCAGGGATTCCCCGGTACTGCTGACCCGGGTTACCATAGCCTGCAGCGCCTGATAGGGATGCTGGGTTCCGCAGGGGTTATCCGAACTTGCCCCCACGGGAATTCCCCGGTCCAGAAAGGAACGGTGGGCAAACATCCGTTCAATACGGTCCCCATAGGGCCCCATTTTATCACCGTGTTCCCACACATAGGAGACAAAGGGACAAACCACCACCCCCAGGCGCTTAATTCTTTCCAGAATTTTATCATTCACCACCGTACAATGAGCGATCCGGTGCCGGGGGTCCCGCCGGGGGATCGCGCGCTGGACCTTTTCGTAGGCGTCCAGAACCATCTCGATAGCCCGGTCGCCATTGGCGTGGATCTCCATCTGTATTCCCGCCCCATGGGCCTCCATGACCAGGGCCTCTATTTCCCCGGGAGTCTTGGTAGGGATCCCGTAATAATCCGGCCGGTTAAGGTAGGGCTCACTGACCCAGGCGGTATGCCCCGCGATAGCGCCGTCCACAAAACTCTTGAGCCCCCCCATCCTGACCCACTCGTTGCCGAATCCGCTGGAGAGGCCCAGTTGTTTTATCAGGGGAAGGTTGATATCCAGGACGATCATATACACCCGAACCGTCAGAGTTCCCGTGTTATACGCCTGGGTATAGGCGCGGATCTCCGGGGGACCGGTCAGGGCATCCCCGACACTGGTGATCCCGTAACGGTTGTATTCCTTACAGGCGAGTTCCAGGGCTTTTAGGTACTGTTCCGGGGTGTAGGGGGGCACAAAACTGGTATCGCCCCCCATACCGGTAACAAAAAGGAAGTGGGCCTCTTCTTTACAAATACCGGTCAATTCCCCCCGGCTGTCCTTTTCAAATTCCCCGCCCGGGGGATTGGGAGTATCCCCGGTGATCCCCGCCAGGGAGAATCCCCGGCTGTTGACTACCCCCATGTGGCAGGACTGGGCCCGGATATGAACCGGATGCCGGAGAGAAACCGCATCCAATTCTCCCCGGGTGGGGGGACGTTTCTCCGCCAGCTTCGCCGGATCCAGGGAACCGGCCAGGATCCACTGCCCCTCGGGGGTTGTCTCCGCCGCTTTCTTAATGATCTCCAGAATGTCGTCTATGGATTTTACCTTACCGGAAGAACAGTCCAGTTGTAACAACTGCTGCCCCCGAAGGGATAAGGGATGGCAATGGGTGTCGTTAAACCCGGGCAGGACCGTCCTTCCCTCAAGGTCGATGACCTTGGTTCCCGGTCCTTTAAAAACCTCACAATCCTCCCGATCCCCCGCCGCCAGAAATTCCCCCTTCCACAGGGCCAGAGCCCGGGCCCGGGGGTTATCATCATCCAGGGTATAGATGTTTCCATTAATAAAAACCGTATCCGCGTACAACATATCCGGAAGCCCCTTTACGATAACACTGCTTCTGCTATAAACCGGTCTTAAATCTTCAGGTGTAAAACCGGCTCATTTAAACACCGGGAAAAGACAATAAAGGTATAATAATACATAAATACCAAAAGATCAAGAAGAAATTACATTTTTATACGTTTTTTATGCTGTTTTTGAATTACCGCCGCTTCCCGGGGACAAAGTCGGCGTCCGCCGCCAAAACCGTATTCAGGGCCACGTTGATCCCCCGCCATGCCTCGTCCACCGAGGTAAATTCCTCCTCGCAGTGGCTGTGGCCGCCCTTACTGGGAACGAAGATCATGGCGGTGGGGATCAGTTCCGCCACATACTGGGCATCATGTCCCGCCCCGCTGTAGATCTTCATGGAAGAATACCCCAGGGCCTTGGCTTTTTTTTCTACGATAGTTACCAGATCCCGGTTAAAGAAGACCGTTTTCCGGGCCCAGGCTTCCCGGGAGGTTACCGTACATTTATCCAGCTTTTTGGGAAGGCTTTTGATCACCTTGACCACCTGTTTAATCACCTCCGGATCCCGGTGACGGGCATCCAGGGAGAATTCCACTTGATCGGGAATAACCGTATGCACACAGGGATGGACCACCAGCTCTCCGGTGGTATACACAAGATTTTTATCCAGTTTGTCCAATTCGGTATGGAGGTATTTAATGGCGTCCGCGGCGGCCAGGAGGGCGTCCTTCCGGTAAGACATGGGGGTAGTCCCCGCGTGATCCGCCTGCCCGCGGGTACTTATCCGGTAGTTTACCATACCCAAGACCCCTTCTACCACGCCGATCTGCTTTTTTCCAGCCTCCAAAACAGGCCCTTGCTCAATATGGAGTTCCAGCATCATGGCGTAATCCCGGGAATTAAACCGGTTTGTTTGGTCCCCCGCAAAACCGCTGCCGCTCAGGGCCTCCCCAAAGGTTTTTCCCCCGGGACTTTTGGACAAAAGCATGGCCTCCTTTTCAAATTTTCCGCAGAGAATTCCGGAACTCATCATTGCCGGGGGGTAGAGGGAGCCCTCCTCATTGGTCCAGACCATGGCGGTAAACGGGCGGCGATGGGGGATTTTATCCCCCACGATGGTCTCCGCCACCTCCATAGCGGCGATCACCCCAAGGACCCCGTCATAGTTGCCGCCATTCCTCACCGAATCCAGGTGGGAGGCCATGACAATCCCGGGTAACGCCGGATCCGATCCGGGAACCGTGGCGTACATATTGGCCAGATCATCGGTGAGAACTTTAATTTTAAGGGCCTTCATCCGTTTAACAAATTCGTTCCTGGCCTGAACCGCCTCTTTGGACAGGGAGAAACGGGTTATCCCCCCCCGGCCGGTGGCGCCGAATTGGGCAAAGGTCTCAATTTTATCCTTTACCCGATCCTTATCACAGGTAAACACTATATTCCTCCTTAAAACCCCGGAACCCCGCCGGGTCTCAGCGGTCCCGCCGGTCTAAAGCGACCCCCGGTAGGCCCCCAAGAAACGAAAATCTTCGGCCTTTGTTTTTAATTCCTCCATGACCAGGTCAAAGGCGTCCTCGGTTCCGGGGATGTTCACATCCACATAAAAAAGATACCGCCAGGGCTGTCCCTGGATGGGCCGGGATTCCAGTTTGGACAGGTTGATCCCCCGCTCACTCAGGATTTTCAGACAGGCAAAGAGGGAGCCCGGGGTGTCGGGAACCGAAAAAACCAGAGAGGCCTTATTGGGCGGCTCCGATCCTAAACTGGGAGGCACCGAAACCTTGTCCCCTATCCTCCGGGTGATAATAACAAACCGGGTGTAGTTCAAGGGATTGGTCTCAATCCCCATTCTGAGGACCTTGAGGCCGTGGATCTTGGCGGCGGCTTCTCCGGCGATAGCCGCCACCTTGGTCGCCCCTTCCCGGACAATGGAAACCACCGCGGTGGCGGTATCGTTACAGGCCTCAAGCTGCCACCGGGGGTATTTGTCCAGAAAATCCCGGCACTGGGCAAAACCCTGGGGATGGCTGCGGACTATTTTGATGGTGTCCAGATCGGCTTTTTCGTCCCCGATAAGACAATGGACCACCCTGAGCTTCAGCTCCCCCGCAATGGCGATATCCGGGTAGCGTAAGAAAAGGTCGTAATTTTCGTGGACCGAACCGGCCAGGCTGTTTTCCACGGGCACTACCCCGGCCCCGGCGGAACCGTCCAGCACCGCGTCAAAAACCGCCCTGAATGAGGCACAGCTCAACCGGGGCGCCTCCTCGCCAAAGACCCGCATCAGGGCCTGCTCGGCAAAGGCGCCGCTTTCCCCGGAAAAGGCAGCGGTAAGGCCCCCGGGCTCCGGGGTCTCCGCCCCCCCTTCTTGGGCAAGGGCCTTTTCGGCGCCGCCGGGACGGATACCGCCGTGGAAGGGCCGGGGGGTACGGAGCAGTTCCTTCCCTACCACCGGGGCCAGGGCCTCAATATCCCGCATGAGCCGTTCAAACTGTTCGGGGTACAGGGACTGGGGCCCATCGGAAAGGGCTTCATCCGGCCGGGGATGCACCTCTATGGTCAAGCCGTCCGCCCCGGCGGCTATGGCGGCCAGCCCCGCGGAACTCACCTTGGCCCGGATACCCACCGCGTGACTGGGGTCCACGATTACCGGCAGATGGGAAAGGGCCTTGACCACGGGAATTGCGGAAATATCCAGGGTGTTCCGGGTATAGGTCTCGAAGGTCCGGATCCCCCGCTCACAGAGGATCACGTCCCGGGTCCCCGAAGCCAAAAGGTATTCCGCGGAGAGGAGCCATTCCTCAATGGTCGCCGAAGGCCCCCGTTTAAGGAGTACCGGCTTCCCCAGGGAACCGGCCTTTTTGAGTAATTCATAGTTCTGCATATTCCGGGCGCCGATCTGGAACATATCGGTGAGATCCTTCATCTGGACCGCCAATTCCGGGGAAACCACCTCGGTTACAATGGGCATACCCTGGGCTTCTCCCGCGGCCTTCATGTATTCCAGCCCCTTCATCCCCAACCCCTGGAAGGCATAGGGACTGGTCCGGGGTTTAAACGCCCCCCCCCGGAGGATAACCGCCCCGGATTCCCGAACCATGGCGGCGGTTTCCATGATCTGATCCCGGCTTTCCACGGCGCAGGGGCCGGCGATCACCGAAATCCGGGAACCGCCGATTTTTACCAGGCCGGCGGGCCGCGCCGTCCCCCCAACGCTTACAATGGTATCCTCGGCCTTGGTCTCCCGGGAGGCCAGCTCATAGGGCTTGGAGGTCGCCGCCACCCGTTCCACCCCAGGCAGCAGGCTGAGTTCCCGGATATCCACCACCCCCTTCCCCGAGGCGCCGATGATTTCGTCCTCCCCCAGGGACTGCTCCCGAATATTGAAACCCCGGTCCTTTAAATATACCCGAACCATTTCCTTGTCATGGACTGAAACACCTTGGGACAAAACCACTATCATGGGAAACCTCGATATTATTGGAACATGGGGTAGTATCCCCGCACTCTTTATAATTTCCTACCCATCGGCAGATTTTTCGTAAAAGAATCTCTCCCTTCAAAAGAAACAAGCCATTGAGCCTGTCCCAAAACCCGGTCAGTCTTGAACCGTCTCGGGATGTGTAAACAACGCGCCCTTTTTTTTGAGCTTTATAATATATTCGGCGTATTTTTTATCCGACATGGCAATATGGGTCAGGGTCCAGTCCCGGAGGAAGCGGACAAAAATATTGGGGACGAATTTTTTACCTTCCTCAAAATTCTTGACCTCCCCCAACACCTGTCTGACAAATTCCTCATGCTGTTTCTTATGGGCGGCAAATTCAGGATAATTGATGTTCTTGAGAATCCGTTCTTCCGCGCTGAAATGGAACTTTACATAATCCACCGTTCCCTGGATCGCGATCTTAAAATTTTCCCGGGCAGCCTCATCCCCCTGGAGACAACTCTCATAAAGAGCATTCGTCAACCGGATGAGTTCTTTATGCTGATCATCTATCAGGGGGATACCGATTAAATACCGGTCATCCCATTCAACAATAACATTATCGTCCATAAAATAATATTTTACCTCACTTCTAGACTTTACCATTTAGTCTGATATCAGAATATATAAAATATAAGATAGTTACAATACTTTAAAAATACGTTATAGTAGGATAATGGAAAAAGATCTGGAATATATTAGGTCCAAACGGGCCTTTATTATCGACATGGACGGGGTGATCTACCACGGAAACATGATCCTTCCCGGTGCGGTGGATTTTGTGGAATGGCTGACCAGCAGTAACAAGGCCTTTCTTTTTTTGACCAATTCCAGCGAACGATCCCCCCTGGAACTGTCCCAAAAGCTTGCCCGGCTGGGGATTATCGTGGCCCCGGAACATTTTTACACCAGCGCCTTGGCCACGGCGGGGTTCCTCGCGTCCCAAAAACCCGGCGGGTCCGTATACGTCATCGGGGAACCGGGGCTGATCCAGGCCCTGTACGACGCGGGATTCACCATGAACAACATGAACCCCGATTACGTGGTGGTTGGGGAGGGCCGGGGGTATAGCCTTGAAGCCCTGGAGCGGGCGGTCAAACTGGTCCTTGGGGGAGCCCGATTGATCGGTACCAACCCGGATCTGACCGGGCCGATGGAAGAGGGTATCGTCCCGGCCTGCGGTTCCCTCGTAGCCCCCATTGAATTAGCCACCGAGACTAAGGCCTATTTTGTGGGGAAACCCAATCCCCTGATGATGCGGCACGGCCTGAGGCGGCTCAACGCGAACCGGGAAGAAACGGTCATTATCGGGGACCGGATGGATACGGACATTGTCGCCGGGGTGGAAGCGGAAATAGAGACCGTCCTGGTTCTTTCGGGGGTTACCAGAATATCGGACATTTCCCGTTTCCCCTACCGGCCCAAACACATCCTGGAGGGGGTTTTCGAGATCCCTCCGGAGCCGGTGAATGTTCCCGGCTAAATTCACCGATACCGGCTAAGGAAGCACTGATTTATTCAATCGAGAATAAATCGGCGCTCCTTTAATGTGGTTTTTTCGCAGTTTTTCGTAGAAAAACGAGAAAAATAATAGGGCAACGATGGTTAGCGTCAAGTTAATCAGCGTT
>JAIRMO010000027.1 GCA_031258625.1 Spirochaetaceae bacterium
CTCGCCCCGTATCATCCGGACGCGGTGGATATTAACGCCGGATGTCCGGTTCCCAAGGTGGTAAAAACCGGGGCCGGTTCCGCCCTGATGTCTACCCCCGATACCCTGGGCCGCGTCGTCCAGGCGGTGGTCCGCGCCTCCCGGGAAGCCCTGGGGGGCGTTCCGGTTACGGTAAAGCTCCGTTCCGGCTGGGCCGCGGGGGAGCTGACGTACCGGACCTGCGCCCGGATCGCCGCGGACGCAGGGGCCGCCATGGTATGCCTCCACCCCCGGACCAGGGCCCAGGGCTATTCAGGGAAAAGCGACTGGGCCCTTATCGCCGACCTGGTCTCGCGGACCAGCCTGCCGGTGGCCGGATCGGGGGATCTTTTTACGCCGGAGGACGCGGAACGGATGCTCCGGGAGACGGGCTGCGCCGCGGTGATGTTCGCCCGGGGCGCTCTGGGGAACCCCTTCATCTTTTCCGCCGCTAAATCCTTTTTGTTAACCGGCGCCTGGCAGTCCCCGGATCCCGGGGAACGGCTAAAAACCGCCTTTGACCAGTTGGTCCTCCTCGCGGAGGAAAAGGGGGAGAGGACCGCCTGTAGGGAAATGCGGAAGCAGTTCTGCGCGTACACCAAGGGTTGTTCGGGGGGCGCCGCGGTAAGAAACCGCCTGGTTCATGCCGAAACCATCGGGGAATACCGGAAAATCCTCGACGCCCCGGGGCTTTTGTTTTAAAACCAAGCCCCTGATATTTAAAAAAGGCTCCCGGGGGAGACGCGCAAGGGATTGAAGCGGAATAGGGGTTAGCGGGCTTTGCCTGCTAACCCCTATTATAGCGGAAAGCCCGGTCCGGCCGTAGGCCGGATGCGCCCAAAATGAGGAGGATAAGAATTCCTCTGCGTTTGTACTGCATACAGGGTTCCAAATCTTGTCATAGACTCCCGAATCGGCGTATGCTTAGTATATGAATTTCTTAAGGCGTCCCTTTCGTTACCGGTACGATAATGTAACCCTTCTTTTAATCGGTATAAATATCCTGGTGTTTTTGGCCCAGCAGGTATTTGCGTCCCGGTACATCTCGGAATATTTGGCTATGATCCCTATAGCGGTGATCAACGGCTGGGTTTGGCAGTTTGTAACCTATATGTTTGCCCACGGGGGGCTTTCCCATCTGCTTTTTAATATGTTGGCCCTGTTTATTTTTGGCACCCAGGTTGAGCGCCACATGGGGAGCAGGGAATTCCTCCTGTATTATCTCCTGACCGGAATTTTGGCGGGGGTATTCTCCTTTTTTGTGTATTGGTTTACCGGCGCCCTCGTGATCCGGCTGGTAGGCGCTTCCGGGGCTATCTTTGCGGTACAATTGGCCTATGCGGCCTTTTTTCCCAATGCGGTGATTTTTATCTGGGGTATCCTGCCCGTGCGGGCACCCCTCATGGTGTTGGGTTTTACCCTCCTGGAACTGGTTTCATCGGTATTCGGTTTTCGATCCGGGGTTGCCCATTTTACCCACCTGGCGGGTTTCGCCTTTGGATGGATCTACTTTGTCGCCCGGTTTGGCATAAACCCCTGGAAAGCGTTAACCAGGAGGTAGCCTTGCCCCTGAGTGTTTTTGGGTTGGGGCGGAAAAGAAGGTTGATACGGAACCCGGGGCGGAGTAGCGCCGCTTATCCGGGCGCGGGGGCGGCGGGAAGCGGGAATAGGGGGGGAAAAACGGTTTGGATCGCCGTTTCCCCATACCGGGGTCTGACCCTGATGTCCGAATTCCTATACGAGGGTCTGACCCCGATGTCCGAATTGCCATACTGGGGTCTGACCCCGATGTCCGAATCCCCCCGCCCCGTTTCGAACTCCTCCTCCGGCGGCTCCCCCTCCACTATCCGCGACCCATACCGGTCCCCCCAGATATGCCCGATCCGCCCTTCCGCCCGGTTGTACCGTTGGGCAAACACCTGTTTCAGCCATTTCATGATTGCCGGAAGTTCCAGCCCGTCCGCGGGTCTGATATAAAACGTCAGCCAGTCGTCCTCCACACAGAGCCCCCGAATCTCGAAGACAAACCGCAGTTTCGTCTCCCGGAACACCCGGGCAAACAGGGCCAGGGCCTTATTGGGGACAGTCGCCGCGGCGCCTGTCCCTAAGCGGAACAGCGGTTCCCGGTTGTTGACGCGGGTACGAATTTCGTACCATACCCCTTGTTCTAATATGCGTAATGGTCTCATGAAGAATATATGCGCTTGACCGGTCGTTTTGCTTTAGTAAAGGACCCGGAAATTTCAGTTTCCGAACAAATTCCGTTAAAAATTCCCCTTGAAATTTTGCGGGGTCCCTTTATCCTGGGACGGGAAACTTCATTGTTGATTTAATGGAGAAATCATACTAAATTATAAATATGAAGACATATTTTTTAGCGAAGAGGTTCCCCTGGATCCTCTTCATTGCAGCCTTGGTATTTTCTGCTTGCGTTGGAGTGCCAAAAAGTACGGGTCTTAAAAAAGGCCACGATGTTCAAACCGTTCCGTATCAGACGATAACTTTGAAGTCGGTGTACAAAAAAATCGTTTTTTCCCCCGATCGGGGTGAAAAAAGTCCCCAACTTGACTTATCCCTGCTCCTCCTGGAACCCGCGGGGAATAAGTTGCTTCAAAAACTCCTTTATGGAGATTTAAGCCCGGAGGAATATACGGAGCGCCTTATTCAGAATTATAAAAATTCCTATAAGGAAATCCTCAATCAAGAGGAGGCTGTTCCGGATCTGCCTGCCGCCGTATTAGATTGGACCTACGAGGAAATCCATGGGGTCCATACCTATTCCCACCTACAGGTAATTGACCGGACCAGGGAGTATTATACCGGCGGCGCCCACGGCATGAGGGAAAAGGCCTATTTTGTGATTGATTTAGCTGAAAAAAAACAGATCCGCCTTAAGGATCTGTTTCTAAAGGATGCGGAAGGGGCGCTGAAAACCCGTATAGAGGACGCTCTACGGATCTATTCGGGCCTGGAAGCCGGGGTTCCCCTCTCGACCGGGGATTATTTTGAGGATTCGGTAAAATCGTTGGAAAATTTTTATCTTACCGCCCAGGGTATCGGTTTCCATTGGGACCCCTATGAAATAGCTCCCTATTCGGTAGGTCCGATAGAAATCCTTATCCCCTATGAAGAGGTGGGAGAATTATTGAATTCCCAGGGGAAATCCCTTATATCCCAATTCAACTGAGAGTTTCATTTACCGGTAAAAGCGGCCTGGTTTTAATGAGCCTTCGCGAAACAGAACGCGAACCGAAGGTTCGCCGGGGTATTAAACAAAACTCCCGAATAACCGATTAAGGTCCTTTCCGGTATTCTCCGATAATAAACCATACATCTTGAGATGTATGGTTTATTTTTATGGAGGTTTCAATATGAAACGGTACTATGTCAAAACTTATAAGGGCAGGATCGAATATTTTGATATCCTGGAAGAAGCGGGTGACGAATACAAGATACGGTTTACCAGGATCAACGACGGGAATGAAAAAACCGTGGAGAGTTCAATCTCCAAAGACCTCTTTACGGTATGTCTTACCACAGGATATATCTATGAGACGGAAAATGTTTCATCGGTGGCATAGGGCTCATATAACGGGATAATTTGACATTCTGTGTTTGTCCCAAACCGGCGTTGATCCCCACAAAATTGCCGCCTATCTGAAACGGGGCGGGCCCTGCCGTCGATACCCCCTGTCTGTTTGGTAACCCATACCGGTGATCGGGGGAGCCGGAATTTCGCCTCCCGGGTAAAAGTAAATGACATTACCCTGAATTGGAGGGATTGACTATTTATTAATTTCGTACTAGGATAAAAAATCTAGGGGGCGTAGCGAAGCTGGTTTATCGCGCTGGCCTGTCAAGCCGGAGATCGCGGGTTCAAGCCCCGTCGCTCCCGAATATTTTAATAATTAAGGAGAAAGCGGGGCTTGACACGGAGCCCCCGCCGAGCGAATGCGAGGAAGAGGCGGCAGGGATGCCGCCGGCAGGGGGCGGAGACGGCCTGGAAGGCAAGCCCCGTCGCTCTTGTCGGATTACGAGTCCATTAGGAACTGTACAGAAATAACATGACCAAAGGGTCATGTTATTTCTTTGTTGCGAAGCAATTAGAATAAAATGCCGTGCATTTTATTCTTGTACAGTTCCTCAGCCCGTCTTTCCGGACGGGTTTTTTTCTCCTCGGGCAGTAGCGCAGTTGGTAGCGCGCTTGGTTCGGGACCAAGAGGTCGCGGGTTCGACTCCCGCCTACCCGATTGTAATTCGTTGCTATATAAAGACTTACGGCATTTTGTCGGTTCATGGCCGGGAAAAATGTCAAGTAGGAGCAACAAAACGGATTATCATGTTTTCAAAAAGCCGGTAAAAGGCCGGACGGGAACCAGATACAACGGGCTTGCAAGGGGTGTAAGAACCGGTCCGATGCGGAAAATCATAGGGCTATGGGGAGACCTAAAACTTGAGGTCCTGGGGCGTTGACGTAGTTATGCAAAAGGTACAACCTGGGGAAGAATACTATTTATCGGCATTACGATATAACCGGAAAAGAATACCCCCGGTATTTTGTAGTTCATGGTGATGAATGGATTAATTTCTTGAAAAGTTTAGAACAAGTCTGAATGGGTTCCGGTACGGGCAAAAAGGACCTTTTCACTGGAAAGGCGGTAGATCAAAAGCAAATCCCCTTCTATATGACATTCGGCATAGCCGCTGTAATCGCCGGAAAGATTATGTTCCCGGTATTTGACCGGCCGGGGTTCTTCCCAAATAATCATCGCCATAACATCCAAAATTTTATCAATATTTTTACGCCGCCTTTTCATAAGATCCAGGTCTTTTATGAATTGGTGAGTAAATACCGGGGCAAGCACGGAACCGCCTTACAAGGCTTCTTTCAAGGCGGTTTTGAGTTCTTCGCGAGTCTGGTACTGCGCGGGGTCTATGAAAATGGCGCTGGGGATTTCCCCCCTCAGTATGGCCTCGCCCTCCTCGAGGGCGGCCAGGGTTACGGCGTTGGGAGTATGCTCCGTCTTCCCGCAATGGGGGCAAACATACCCGGCATCAGCCCCGATTTGGGAAATTTCGATGGTTTCTACGGTATTTGCGGCGTTCACAAACGGCTCCTTACCCTTAACTATACCCCATTTGGGGGAGAAAGGCAACTATTCCGTAACTTCAAAAATATCGTTGGGGGTACATTCCGGTCGCGGGTTCGACTCCCGCCTACCCGATAAATTTAACGGAGAGCGGCCGGAAACGGAGTCGAAGCCGGGACCGGCCCCCTCAAATCACCGAACCGGGGTAGAGGACCGCGTTTTTGGGGATCACGATAATGCCGTCCACGATGTAGTAATGTCCGTAGTTGCCGTCGGTCCGGGGGATAGCGTCTACCCCGATACGGCAGCCCTCGCCGATACAGGCGTTTTTGTCGATGATCGCCCCCTTGACAATGGCGCCCCGGCCTATGCCTACGTTGGGGACCCGGGCTTCGGCATTTTGCTGCTTCTGGATCTCCGATTCATAATAATCCGCGCCCATACAGATAACCCCGTTGAGACTTGCCCCGGACTCAATGAGCGTTCTGACCCCGACGATGGAATTGGTGATCGACGCGTTGGTGATGATGCAGCCCTCGGCGGCAATGGACTGGTTCATATTGCTGAAATTCATCTTTGACGGGGGGAGGTTCCGCATATGGGTATAAATGGGCTTTTCCTCGTCATAAAAATCGAATTTGGGACGCAGGGTGGTAAGATCCAGGTTCGCCTCGTAAAAGCTCCGGATGGTTCCGATATCTTCCCAATAACCGTCAAAAACATAGGCGTTCACCTTGAGTTTATCAATGGCCGCGGGGATGATCTCCTTGCCGAAATCGGCGAGTTCATTGGCGAGGCAGTTCTCCATGGCCTCGGCGTTAAACACGTAGATCCCCATGGAGGCCAAATATTCATCCCCCTTGCCGGTTTTATCCTGCCGCAGTTCGGGGGGGATTCTAAAGTCGGAAATATCCTTGGTGGGCCCCGGTTTTTCCAGGAATTCGGTGATTTCATTGTTTTTATTCACCTTAAGGATCCCCAACTGACTCGCCTCGCCCCTTCCCACGGTGGTAACGGCAATGGTTATCGCCGCCCCGGAATCCTGGTGTTTTTTCAGAAGGTCCTTCAGGTCCATCCGATAGAGCTGATCCCCGGAAAGGATGATGTAATATTGGGGGTTTTGGGTTCTGAAGTGGATGAAATTTTTCCGTACCGCATCGGCGGTACCCTCATACCACCCCGAATGTTCAAAGGTCTGTTCCGCCGCGAGGATCTCCACGAACCCGTTGGTAAAGGAATCAAACACATAGGTCTGGGACAGATGCAAATGAAGGGAAGCGGAATTGAATTGGGTAAGGATATATATTTGCCTGAAATCCGCGTTAATACAATTTGAAATAGGGATATCTACCAGACGAAATCTTCCGCCAAAAGGAACGGCCGGTTTTGCCCTGGATTGGGTCAATGGAAACAGGCGGGTTCCCTTTCCACCTCCAAGTACAATCGACAAAACTTCGGACATATATTACCTCCTTATAGGCTTATGTTTTTTAATTTAAGGCCGTCCCAACCCTACCGGTTTTTGAAACAGCCTCATTCGGATATTTTACTCCATAATTAGTATAAATGGTTTTTTTCGATCTGTCGATACCAATGTTCAGGATAAACGCTCAAGGATGTGCCTCCTCTTCCTTTGGGCGCATTTCCGGCGCAAAGCGCCGGAAACCGGGCTTTCCGCTTAAATAATTTTTTGGCCGACAGGTCTGCCAAAAAATTATACCGCTCCAATCCCTTGCGCGGTTCCGGCGGGAGCCTTTTTTCCCGCTATGACAGCCGTAAACAGGCGGCAGACGATCCTATGCGTTACTTGTTTGATACTTATATTCGAAACTTTACTACGGCGGCCCCTCCGCAAGGAAGAGTTTCCCTAAACCGGCATTAAACAGGGGGGCTGAAACGTTTAAAAGCCCCGGCATGGCTTCTTTAACCGGCATTTTCGTACCCTTTCAGTAAAACCGGGGCAAATACCGGGGAAATCCGTCTGTTTTTTTAAGCGGATGACTATGGTTTGACAAAAAAAAGCAAAAAATTATACAAAATTTTTAAAAAAAACACAAGCGGCTTGACAGAAGGCGAAAAAAAACAATAATTACAAATGAAAGTACCAGACAGCGGAGTACAACCTAAGGTGATATAGCAAATTGATAATAAGGTAAAGGTCCCTTATGAAAAAATATCTGCTTATGATGATACTGCCGTTATTTTTTATTGCGTGTACCAATCCGATGCTCAAATGGATTGAAACGCCCGCGGATGTATCATCATCCGGGGTGGAGAGCGGCAGCGGCGGTAGAAGCGGTAACGATGGAGACGGGAACAATGACGACGTAACCCCTCCGCCGGCCGGATTGAATTCCGACAAGGCCATAACCGGTTTTTCTTTTGGTATTTCAGGCGAGGAGATTTCGATACGGGGTGAACCGGACCAAAACGGAAAAACCCCTATCAAGGCCATCCTGCCCATGGGTTCCCCCCTCAATTTGACGCCGTCAGAAATAGAAATCATCGGCAAGAGCGTGAGTCCCCAACAGGGGCAGCCGCAAAATTTTTCTTCCCCGAAGGACTACAGGGTTTTCGCGGAGGATGGTTCCTTCCGGGACTATGTGGTGGAGGTTACGGTAAGAACCCCCGAATCCGCCGAGATCGTGTGGTTTGATCTGGAGATTCCCGACAGACCCAACAGCCCGGCGGAAGGGGTGGTAAACCAGCCCCCCGTGGGCAGCGATACGGGTGAAATTATCGTCCACGTGCCCAGCGGGACATCCTTGGAAAACCTTACCGCCAAAATAGCCCAAACCGGCCAAACCATCGGGGATGCCCAAGGTCATACGGATACGAAACTAGCGGCGGTCTTAACCAGCAATTTTTCCTCTACCGTAAACTATACGATAACGTC
>JAIRMO010000142.1 GCA_031258625.1 Spirochaetaceae bacterium
GTAAACAGCAGAAGCAGCCCTTTAACTATATAATTCGGGACTCCCGAGAAACGGCGTACATTCGACTCCCGATCAAATTGGGCTATCAGCTTTTCAGTTTCCGCTTCAGTTAAAACATGAATAGACTTATCATGGGTCATATCCTATCCTTTTATTCGCAGTGGGGTCTAATCCCCAAGAACCCGCTAAGAGCCCGCCCATACGAGGGAGGTCCCGTGGGGGAACTTCCGGCGGGGAGCTTCATTTTACCCGCACTACAATATGGGCGTTTTTCCCGCACAGGTCCCGCAAACTTATGCGTTCATTATCAATAAAAAAAAGATGATCCGACACGGTCCCCACAATAAGGTTGAGGCGTTTATATATCTGGGAAAAGCCGGTAATCACCAGGGCCTCCCCATCCCGAATCATCTCCTGTCCTTCCCCCAGATCGGCCTGCATCCCCGCGCCAAAGGAAGTAAACCGGGTTGCTACGGGTTTGATTTGCCGCCCCCGCACCCGGAACGTATCCCGGACCGGACTATTATGTACCGAATGGATAAATTCTACCGCAAATTCGGTCCCCTCGACGATGCGCCAACTCCCATAAACCTTACCGGAAGAGGCGTCGCTTATAACAAGCTTTTTGGGCAGCCCCCTCAGCAAGGCCGCCCCGGAAACAACCAAGGCGGCTAAAACGAGGTTAATGATAAGCCCATACCATTTTTGACGCATAGAATAAGTTCAGAGGTCCCGGGGATACGATCCCCTAGGAGCCCGTAAATCGGGGTATTTTTGTATGAATATACAAAAATACCCACAAGTGCAACAGGCTGCTAGGGGACCCCCAAACCACCGGTTATTTCAAAGCGCCGATTTCCCGGAACTATTTTGCCGCCCCTGGATGGAAGGGTACGGAAATCCCGTCCACCGCATAGGCGGAAGATAACTCCGAACCCTTGGCATGGGCCCTTTCTATATCGCCCTTGCCCTCGATGAGGTTTTTGGTAAGCCGGTACACCGTATCCTCCGATAGTTTGTTGCTCACAATAAACGTAGCCTTCACCGCTACGGTTTTTACCGCGGCATTTTGCCCCCGGTAACTTCCCGCGGGAACCGGGAACTGGGTATAGAAGGGGTACTTCTGCCGGAGTTGGGCGGCGTGGGCGTCGTCAATGTCCAATACCACAATATCCTTGCCAATGGCAAGGTCCACAATCGCGGTGGTAGGCGCTCCGGCGACACAGAAAAAGGCGTCGATCTTGTTATCCCGCAGGGCGTCGGCGGAAGCGCCGAAGCTGAGGTTCTGCTTGTTGATATCGTCAAAGGAAACACCGTAGGCTTCCAGAATTTGCCGGGCGTTAAACTCGGTGCCGCTTCCGGCATCCCCGACGGACACATTTTTGCCCTTAAGGTCCGCCACCGTCGTGATTCCCGCCGCGGGATTGGCGACGACCTGACAGACCTCGGCATAGAGGGCCGCCATGGTGGTAAAATCGGTAATTTTTTCTCCGTTAAAAAGATCCACCCCCCGGTAGGCGTAATCCATCACATCATTCTGAACTATGGCCAGCTCCACCTCTCCGGCGGCAATAAGCTGGATATTCGCCTTAGAAGCCCCGGTGGACTGAATAGTGATGGGAATACCGGTTTTTTCCGTCAGGATCTGTCCCACCGCGGAACCAAAGGCGTAATAGGTTCCGGTATTTCCCCCGGTGGCCATCCTGATCTGCTCACTGCTGCCCCGGGCATAAACGCCCAAGACCAATAAACACAGCATCAATCCCGAAATAAGCGCGATTTTCACTTTCATCATATTCCCCCTTAAAATGGTATATAGACTGTATAATTATACAAATTGAGGCCAGACAAAGGCAAGGGGAAAAACGTCCGTTGGGAAATAAAACGGGCATTTTCCCCCCTATTTCGTACTATACTTAAAACTCCGCTTTTTTTGCGTCCTCAAATTCCTGCTCTATATCGGCCGATGGTTTTGGGCTTACGAGGCTGACCACGAAGATAACAAGACAGGAAAGGACAAAGGCGGGAAGCAGCTCATATACCCCAAAGGCGCCGCCGAGCCTGCTTATCACCGTTTTCCATAAGATCACCATCCCCCCGCCGGTCAGCATCCCCGCAATGGCGCCCCTCAGGGTGGTACGTCTCCAGAACAGAGAAAAGAGCATGAGGGGGCCAAAGGCGGCGCCAAGTCCGGCCCAGGCATAGGATACGATCCTGAAGATGGATTCATTCTCCGAAAGGGCGATACTGACCCCAAAAACCGTTACCAGGAGCATGGTGATCCGGGTAACCCACATAACCAGATATTCGTCGGCGTCCCGTTTAAACAGCCCTTTTAAAAGATCATTGGCCAGGGCGGAGGAGGCGATGAGCATATAGGAATCGGAGGAACTCATGGAGGCGGCCAGAATCCCGGAAATCACCAGCCCCGCTATCAGGGGCGGGAAAAAATCAACCGCCAGATACATAAAGATCGTCTCCGATGTCCCCGCGGTGGTCAGAAGGCCCGGCAAATAGGCCCGGCCGATAAGGCCGATACAGACCGCGGAGAATTGCGCAATAAAGCACCAAACCACCGCGATAATCCGGGATTCCGCAATCTTCGAGGATTTCTTTACGGCCATAAACCGAAGCAGTACCTGGGGCATCCCGAAATAACCAAGTCCCCAGGCCATACAGGAGACAATATTCAGAAAGGTATAATTTGCCCCCGGACCGAACAGGGGCGCCCCGTTTACGACCCCCTGCGTATTACCCAGGGCCGCGGAAACGGCGGCCCCCGAAGCGTCTACCGGTCCGGCAATCCCGAATATATCGGTAAACCGGGGAAAATTCCGCAGGTTTTCGGCAATACCGGTAAAACCTCCGGTATGAACAAACCCAAAGATCAATACCAGTAAAAGGGCGCTGATCATTAAAAACCCCTGGATAAGATCGGTCATACTTTCCGCCAGGAAGCCTCCCAGAAGGGTATAGACCATGACCAGCGCCGCCCCAAGGATGACCATGGCCGCATAATAGGTTTCCGCCCCAAAAACATAGCCAAAAAGCTTTCCGAAGGTCATAAACTGGGCCCCGGCGTAGATTGCAAAAAAGACCAGAATCATGACAGCCGCAATACTCATTAAAATACGCCGTTTATCATGAAACCGTTTACTGAAAAAATCCGGCAAGGTTATCGAATTGTCTGCGATCTGCGAATAGGAACGGAGCCGTTTGGCGACGATACGCCAATTCACCCAGGTCCCAATAAAAAGCCCCAGGGCGGTCCAAAAAGCCTCCCCTGCGCCGGTAAAATAAGCCACCCCGGGCAAACCCATCAACAGCCACCCG
The DNA here is from genome assembly GCA_031258625.1 of Spirochaetaceae bacterium. Taxonomy (GTDB): domain Bacteria; phylum Spirochaetota; class Spirochaetia; order Treponematales; family Breznakiellaceae; genus JAIRMO01. The sequence continues at coordinate 3,334 of JAIRMO010000142.1, forward strand.
CTCATATCCGAAGCTTCCGCGCTCATGGCGGCAACCCAGGGGCCAAGTCCTCGTTTTCCCAGAAAAAAATCCTCGGGACTGTTATTGCTTTTCCTGGCATACCATAATCCAATGGTTATCATAGCCAGAAGATACCCACCCATACCTATAAAAGTTTGAATGTTAAACATGGACATATCCATACTCCTTTGTATGTACTCCAGGCCCCTAACGATGAAGGTATTTTTGTATCATGGGGTAAAAAACCGGCCGCTACCGCTGCTTCCTCAAACCGCCGAACCGAAGGTCCGCGTTTTCCGGGGTCTTATTATACAACAATCCTCGGGCAAGTGGGATTTGAACCCACGACCTCTTGGTCCCGAACCAAGCGCGCTACCCCTGCGCTACTGCCCGAAAAGGGAAAACCCGTCCGGACGGACGGGCCGGTGGACCTCCGGCCCAACGGTAACGGGGGCCTGGACTATCAAATTTCCCGTTTCTTTTATTTAAGCTACTTATAATCGTAGTCCCTGTCAAGACTTCACCGCAATTCCAAATTTGAAAGAAAAAATGGCCCGGGCAGAAACATCTGAAAGCGGCCC
>JAIRMO010000218.1 GCA_031258625.1 Spirochaetaceae bacterium
CCTAAGTAAACGCCTATGGGATCAGACCCCATTTGATGCCTGGCACCAAGCCCCCCCCATAACAGAGGGTCAGACCCCAGGCCGCCGGATCCGTTACAGCATCCGAAAACTTACCTCCAGGAGCTTTTCCACGTCCAGGGGTTTTGCCAGATGGGCGTTCATCCCGGCCGCCAGGGCGCGGTCAATATCGTCCTTAAAGGCGTTGGCGGTAAGGGCTACAATGGGGACGGTCTTGGCGTCGGCCCGGTCCAGGGCCCTGATGGCGGCGGCGGCCTCATACCCATCCATGACGGGCATCTGTACGTCCATATAGATAATATCATAGGTGTTTTCCGGCGACTCTTGAAATATGGTCAAGGCGTCAAGCCCGTCCACGGCGTCATCGATGGTGATATCCGTGGATTCCAGCAGCGTTCTGGTGATGATCCGGTTGATCTCCACATCGTCCACCAGGAGGGCCCGCTTCCCCTTCAGGGAACCGGCGGTCTTTTCCGGGGAGGAGGCCGGATTTTCCTCAACCTGTACCGGGGACAGCCACAATTCAAAGCTGAAGGTGCTGCCCTCCCCTTCCCGGGATTGGACCAGGATATCCCCCCCAAAAAGCCGGACGATGTTTTTGCTGATCGCCAGCCCCAGCCCGGTTCCCCCGTATTGTATGGAGATTTGGCTGCTCCCCTGTTCAAAGGGTTTAAAGAGCAGCTCCTGGGCCTTTTCGGAAATACCGATGCCGTTGTCCCGGACCACGAATTCCAAGAGGGTCTTATGCTCCCAGTGTTCCTTCTCCCGGATGGTAAATTCGATCTTCCCTAGGGGGGGGGTAAATTTTACCGCGTTTCCCAGGAGGTTGATAAGCACCTGCCGGAGCCGCAGGGAATCGCTTTGATAGACCGCGGCCTCGCCCATTTCAAAGCGGGTTATAAAGGTGATGCTTTTTTCTTCACACCGGGACCGGATGATGGTTTCCACCGTCTGGGCCAATTTGAACATATCCACCGGCTCCTCGATCATCTCAATTTTTCCGGCCTCAATTTTGGAAATATCCAGAATATCATTGAGCAGCCCCAGGAGATGCTGGGAAGAGACCTCTATCTGCCGTACATTGGCCCGGATATCCTCCATGTCGGCGGCCTCCTCGACCAATTTTTTCTTGACGATCCCGGTCATACCGATGATCGCGTTCATCGGGGTACGGATCTCATGGCTCATCCGGGCCAAAAAATCCCCCTTGTGTTCATTGGCCCGATTGGCCTCCTGAACGGCCTTTTCCAGCAGGTGTTGCTGCTTCACCATTTCGGTCAGGTCCGTGGTAATAATCACATAACCGATGACCGCGCCGTCCTTTTCGGTCAGATAGGTGGCGCTTCCCCGGATATACCGTTGACTCTGGGGATGGTAGAAGATCTCCGCCTCATAACCCCCGGTCAATGCGGCGAGGGGATCGTATATTGACCCCAGCGGGTAGAGGCTTATTTCTCTATAGGGTTTCCCCAGGACCTCGTCCAAGGTTTTATTGAGGGCCTTGAGTCCCTGGACGTTGATGTAGATGATGGTGTATTGGGTGTCTATGATGCTCAGGGGCCCCCGGTCGCTGGCCACCAGGCTGTCCGCCATCTCGTCAAAGGAATCCGCCAGGGTTCCGATCTCGTCCTTAACCGGGGCGTTAAACCGGAAGTACCGTTCCCCGGAGCGGAACCGGGATATGCCCTTGATCAGGGTGGTGATACTCCGGGTAAAGATCGACGCCATCCAGATGGCGATCAATACCACGAGTAAAATCATAAACCCCGCGGAAATTACCAGTTTGAGGGCGGTGTCAAAGAGGTTGGCCGTAATGGCGTTCCCGGTCTCCACCGCGGCATCGGTGAGATCCCGGTCGGCCTTAGTGATGACCTTCCGCAGAACCCCTTCGGTGGTCCTGGCCGGCCCCTGAAAGTCCTCAAACCCCGCCCCAATGGCCACAAAACCGAAGCCCCGTTTGGATTCGCCGTAATGGCCGGTATAATAGGGGATGGTGGCGGCGGTGGTGAGTTTCCAGAGGCCGCTCCACAGGATGAGGAAGGAACCGGAGCCCCCTTCCCTGGTCAGGTCGAACCAGCCCGTACATTGGGGGGCGTGGTTGAGATAGCGGCCGTCCAGACCCACGAGGCCCTGGGCGGTGAGGACCGCCGCGGGTTTTTTGTCCCTGGATTGGTCCACAAATACGGGCTGATCCCGGATAAAATCCACATAGGTCTTTCCACTGGCCTGCCATGCTTCGTAGATACTTTCCTCAAGCCAGGGCACCTCCGGCTCCCCGGTTTCGGGGTTGTACCCCACGATGGAATGATGCCGGGGGTGACAGATGCTGCGGCATTTGTAGTCCCAGATAAACGCGTAGTTACCCTCATAGGCGCTGGGCAATTCGGTGTACCGGCTGGTCATGGGGGTGGTATGATCGGTAAATTCCATCAGGTGATCGTGATCCAGGGCGAGACTCACATACCCGACAATGGGGCCGCCGTTCCTGCCGTTTTGGGTAACCGGGGTAACCCAGCGGATAAGCCCCTGAAAACGTTTTCCCCGGGGGTTTTCCATCCCCGCGTAGGCTTCTTCTTCCGGGGTAAAGGCCAGTCCCTTGGCCGCGGTGTTTTTTGGGGTATACATACCGATAAACCGGGAGGGAACATAGGCGCCGATCACGTCGGAGACGTAGATCTCCCCGGGTTTAAGGTTTTTTAGTCCCTCAAAATAGGTTTCCGCCTTTACATAGGTGTTTCTCCGGTCGGAAACGTTTTTAAGGCGCCGGTCCATCCGGGGGGAGGTGGTTACCTTGAGGATCTCATTTCCCCGGAGGTCTATATAAGTCATTTCCAGGTAGAGGGGCCGGCTTTCGGTTTCAAAAACATCAGGGGGCCGGTAACGGAAACTGGTATCGTTTTCCCGGTTGGACGAAGTTATCATGGGGAACGCCGGAGCAGGGGTCTCGGGGATCCAGGAATCACCATCCGGGGCCAATACCCAGGAGCCGCTCTTAATCAGGCTGCCCCGCCGGGTTTCGATAAAATGGCGGTAAGCCCCTTCGCCGGGGGAGAGACCCGCGGCGTAGAGAATATCCTCGTCCCGCTGATAGAGAAAATCCGCCACCCGCCGGGCCATATCGGTACTTATCCGCTCGATATCGTCGGTGGCAAAATCGTTGAGGGCCTTTACCGAATCGTTTACGGCGATGGTTCCGGTCTGTTCCAAAGCCGTATTTGCCTTGGCCGTTAATTCCTGGGTACGCCGGCGCATCTCTTCCCCCAGGGACAGGGCCTGCCTCCAGGCCAAAAAGGTCAGCAGGATCAAGGGGATGACCTTAATGACCACAAAGATAATAATAAGTTTAGTCCGCATCCCCAAGCCGAATCGTGAGATAAACCGCTCAATGGAAGATCGGAACAAGTCTAGCCAATGTTTCATTTTCTCTGAAACTCCACAAAACTAATGGAACTATTTAAAACCCCGGTCAGTTTTTTAGATATCTTCTTACATTAAAGAAAAAACAACTTGAGGCTGTTCCAAAACTTCAGTTTTTGGAACAGCTTCCTTGGATTTAAGAGAAAAACCGGGGCTTTTGACCGGTTTTTCCAAGAGCCTGTTCCAAAACCGTGCGGGTCAGCGTGCGCTCATGCGCCGGTCAATTAGTCCTGGAACAGGAGCGGGTGATTAGGGAAAGAGCCTTAATCGCCTGCCTTAAAAAGCCTTTTAAAAAAACGGATGATCCAATTAAGGATACGCCGAAAAAAACAGGGGTTCCGTATTTTATGGAGTTTCCGCATGGCGTCGGCAACTTCCTCGGAACTAAAATCCTGCCGCTGGAGATTTTCCTCAATCTCATATTCCAGATTATCCACCCCTTCGGGGATATTGGCAATAACCGCATTGATGGTTCTCCACCCCAGGGTACGGGCGGCCTCAAGGCGGCGGCCGCCGGAAATCAGGATATTGTTATTGGTCAATACGATGGGGCAGATTTGCCCAAACCGTTTCATGCTCTCCGCTAAGGCGTCAATATCACCCATGTCTTTACGGAGCCGCTTTTTTACTTTGATATCATTGATGGGGACCTGCATTTTTTTTCCTTAATTTTTAAGCCGCTCCCAAAACCGGTTGGTTTTAAAAACAGCAAAACACCCCCTTTCTTAAAATCAAGAAAATAGTTCCCCACGCTTATAATGGGAAACCGCCCCTGTCTTTTTTGACCGCCTGTCCGCCGGCAACGGTTAATCCCGGTAACGGACGCCGGCCGCGCCGGCCTGCTAATCCAGCAGCGGGTTATGATCCGGAAACCCTTCAATCCCCAAATCGAAACTCTCCGCGGAAACTGGGGGCTCCGCCGTTTCGGATCGCCGGACCGGGATGTCCGGAAGGTCGAGCCGCAGTTGGGGCATCCTCAGTTCATTTAACAGGGATTCATCGTTGGCGATGAGGGAATTGGTCCGCATGGTCTCCAGGGTCAGGCTTGATCTGATTCTGGCCTCCGAGTGAAGGGTGCAACTCTCCCGGGGCTGGGTTCCGGTGAGAAAAGAAAGGGTAACCGTCCCCTCGTTGCAGTCCTCGGTGGGTAATAACCCCGATTTGGCGCAGACCGTTACATCCACAATCCCCGTGGAGGGCCGGATAAACTCCTTGGCCGGATGGCCCATGTTGAGTTCCCGCATAAAATCACCCCAGATAGGCCCCGCCAGGGTGGCCCCGGTCAGGGATAATCCCAGGGAATTCCCGGGCTTGTCAAACCCAAACCAAATGGCGGTGGTATAATAGGGGGTAAACCCCACGGTCCAGGCATCGGCCCAGTTCTGGGTGGTTCCGGTTTTTCCCGCCACGGCGATGCGGTACCGGCTGCCCTGCTCGTCCTGGTAGATAAACTTGGAACCGAATCCCGAGCCGGAACGGAGGCTTCCGATCTCCACGGTCTTTTTAAGCAGGGTGGTCATGATATAGGCGTTTTGGGGGCTTATGACCTGGATGTCGCTGCCCATACGCTGCTGCCGCTGCCGGAGTTCCCGCTCCGTATCCAGGATTATCCTGCCGTTCCGGTCCTCCACGGCCCGGATGGCGATGGGGGTAACCTCCCTGCCCTGGTTTGCGAAGATCGCGAAGGCCCGGGCCATCTGTAGGGGAGAAACCGAGATAATCCCCAGCCCCATGGGGTATACCCGGGGGAAGGTCCGTTCCCGATCCCGGGGATCGTCAATGCCCAAAAGGTTTGCCGCCCGGTCAATGGCCGCGTCAAACCCGATGGTATCCAGTCTTTTAAGGGAGGGGACGTTCATGGAATGGGCCAGGGCGTCGTAGAGGAGAACCGGGCCCGTCCATCCGCCCATGAAATTAAGGGGTATATAGGGGGTGCCGTCCTCGTTGTAGAACACCATGGGGATATCGTAGAGCAGGGACGCGGGGGTAAACTTCCCCGTGTCAATGGCGGCGGAATAATACAGGGGCTTGAAAGAACTCCCCGGCATGATCCGTCCCTGGGTGGCCCGGATCAACTGGTTTGACTGGTCAA
>JAIRMO010000223.1 GCA_031258625.1 Spirochaetaceae bacterium
CGCAACAAAAAAAATTTGGGAACAGACAAAAACCTAAGCCCCTCCACTATAACACGGGGAATAAGCCCTGGTCTATGAGATTTGTACCAAATTTTGAAAAAAAGCGCGCCGGTTAAACGGGCATTACCGGTCTTGGAACCGCCTCCTTGTGCCAAAAACAGCCGGTGGACAAATGGTGTAAATAGAAATATATTTTATATGGGAAGGTGTTTCCAAAAAGCGTGTTTTTGAATCACCTTGGGGTTCCTTCAAGCGGTCAAATCTTGAAGGGCTCTACCCTTTTTGAGGAGTATCCGGTATGAAAACCCTGAAAAGACTTTTATATAACCTTTTTTTATGTTTGCTTTTTGTCGGCCCCCTTTTGCGGCTTCCCGCCCAGGAAACCGCGGTAAACCGGGAGGAGCTGGAGCGGAACCTTGCCCCGGTGGAGTTTATCAACTACGCGGGGCCCCAGGATCGGATCGAGACCCTGGATCAGATCCGGAGCCTCGGAACCGCCCTGGGAACGGTCATCCGGGGGGGGATAAACCGGGCGGGTTCCGCGGGGCGTTATTTTGTAATCCATTCCGTATCCTCCCCGGAGGGGGATAAACTCGACGCGGATATATTCGGGTTGGGAATTGACGTGGGGGTTGACCACATCCGCAACCTCCGGCTCATTATTCAAGGATACCTGGAAGCCGCCTATGAATATTCCCCCCGGGACGCGGCCCTTTTGGCCGAATACGCCACCATCTACAACGCGGTATTCCGGGGGACCGGGGATTATTTCAGCAGCCGTTATAAAAATCCGGTAATGGAAAATATAACTCCCGAGCGGGCGGGGATCTCCATCCGTTTTGATGAATGGCCCGGGCAGACCCTCATGCTCATACCCCTGGGAACGGGGGCTCCCGGCAGTTTAAGCGCCCTGGATACGACGATTTTGACCTCCCCGGAGGTGGTCGAGGAACTCCGCGGGGAAGACGACCGGGGTATAGCCCAGCGAAAGGAAATGGTGGACCTCAAGGAACGGGAAGCCGGGGAGGCGGAACAGCGGGCGGCCCTCCAGCGGGAGGCCATCGTCGAGGAGGAGGCCCGAATCGCCCAGGAACGGACCGAGGCCGCCCAGGAACGGACCGAAGCTGCCCAGGAGCGGGCGGAAATAGCCCAGGAACGGCGGCAAGTCCAACAGGCGCAGGCCGAAGGCAGGGCGACCCCCGAAGAGACCCGGCAGGCCGAGGAACAATTGGCCGAGCGGGAACAGGCCCTGGATCAGCGGGAGGCCGAGACGGCCCAGCGGGAACAGGACCTGGACCGGCAGGAACAGGTCCTGGAAGAAAAAGAGCAGGAAGCCCAAGCGTCGGAGGACTTTGCGGACCGGAAAATAGCCGAAGCCCAGCAGGAAAGGGCGGATATCGCCCGGGATCAGCAGGAACTCCTCAACCGTCCCCCCCAGGGGGCCGGAGCGGGCGTTGTCGGGGTACGGCTGACCGCCCCCGATTCGCCCCTGGGCCGGATCGTCCGCATGGATACCGATTCCAAGGCGGAGATCAAGACCTCCGACTTAAACACCGTAAACGCCCGGACCTTTACGTCCCTGGGGGGCAAACTCATCGCGGCGGCCGGGGAAAACCGGGGTACCGGCGCGATACGGCTCATCGTCATTAACCCCGCTACCCTGGAAATGGACAAACAGGGGAATGATCCTATCTCCCCGGAGAGCCTCCTGTGGACCCGGGGGAATGACCTCTACGCCATCACCTCCGCCGGGGGCGGCCTGTATCTGGCCCGGTTTAATACGGACCTGGAACTACAGGTCCGGTCAACAGTAACGGTTCACCCCTTTGCGTCCGTAACCTTTAACGGCGATTCGATCCTGACCCAGCGGAGCGACGGCGCCCTGGTGATCCTGGACGGGGGAACCCTGGCGGAGCGGTAGCCGGAGCGATAGCTGATCCCGGGAAACCCGGGCCTCCCGGCATTTCGCCGGGGGCCGGGGTCTAAAACCCGTAGATATGGGTAAACTCGTGGAGCAGTTCCAGGGCCTGGGCCTTACAGGAACCGCAGGCGGTTCCTATCTTGGTGGCCTGTTGGAGTTCCTCCCAGGTCCGGGCGCCCTGATTGAAAGCGGTTTCGATATCCTTATCGGTGATCCCCAGACAATGGCAGATCTCCACGGTTTCTTCTTTAAGCAGCCCTACCCGCCCGGTCTTGGCCAGGTAATCGTCTATGGCGGTCCTGAGGGCTTTGTCCCCCAAAACGGAACAGTGGATCTTGTAGGACGGCAGGCCCCCCAGCTTTTCCACCAGATCCTGGGGTTTAACCTTGTAGGCGTCCCGGATGTTCATCCCCTTGATAATTTCGGAAAGCATACTGGTGGAAGCGATGGCGCTGGCGCAGCCATAGGTTTTCCACCGCACGTCGGTGATAATATCATCCTTGATTTTGAGGAGCATCAGCATCTGATCCCCGCAACGGATATTCCCCGTCTGCCCCCGGGCATCCGCGGGGAAATCGGATTCCTCCCCCAAAAGCACGTTCCGGGGATTAGTAAAATGATCCTTTACCGTATCGGAATACAACCAATCGGACATACCTTCTCCTATACCCGCACCGATGAGATCGCCCGGAGCCGGGAGATGATGGGAGGTACGGTCTCTATAATATACCTTATGTCCCCTTCGGTAATCCCCCAGCCGAGGCTGAACCGGATGGAACCGTGGGCCCATTCCGGTCCTGACCCAATAGCCATAAGTACATGAGACGGCTCAAGACTCCCGGAGGCGCAGGCGGATCCGGTAGAAGCCTCTATACCCATGATATCCATAGAGAGGAGGATCGACTCCCCCTCCGCCCCGGGAAAAGAAACATTTAAGGTATTGGGTAAAACATCCCGGGGATGTCCGTTGATCCTGATATTGGGGACCTGTTCCAAAAGACCGTCCCGCAGGAGCGTCCGCAAGGGGGCGACGGTCTTCCCATAGGCATCCAGGTCCGCCAGGGCATACTCCGCGGCCTTACCAAAACCCAAAATACCGATATTGTTGTAGGTACCCGCCCGGAAACCGTCCTCCTGGTGGCCGCCGTGGATAAGGGGGAAACGGGGGGCCTTCTCCCGGGCATACAGGGCCCCGACGCCCTTGGGGCCGTAGATCTTATGGGCCGACATGGTAAGATAATCCACCCCCAGTTCACCCACCGATAGGGGGATCTTTCCCACCGCCTGGACCGCGTCGGTATGCATCCACGCGCCGGCGGCCTTGGCCTTTTTGGCAATGGCGGCAATATCCTGGATGGTCCCGATTTCATTATTCGCCATCATCACCGATACCAAAAGGGTCCGTTCGCTCAAGGCGTCTTCCAGGGCATCCATCTTGACTTTACCGTATTCATCCACGGGCAAAAAGGTTACCCTAAACCCCAGGGACTGCAAAAAGGCCGCGGAATTAAGCACACAGGGATGTTCAATGGCGGTGGTAATAATCTCGGTTCTCCCCGAGGGGAGCGCCTTCCCCGAGGCATCCGATCCCAGACGCCGCATGGTTTGGAAGATCATATTGTTTGATTCGGACCCCCCGGAAGTAAAGATGATCTCCCTGGGGGACGCCCCCAAAAGACGGGCTACGGCGTTCCGGGCGTCTTCGACCCTGCCATGGGCCAGCCTCCCCGAGGCATGCATACTTGAGGCGTTTCCGAAAACTTCAAAATCCTCTATCATGGCAGCCTTGACCTCCGGTTTAAGGGGAGTGGTCGCGTTATAATCCATATAGATTCGTTTATCCGGCATAATTCCTCTCCATTTTAGTAATGTATTTTCAAATGAACCTCCGCGGCGCACGGTATCTTTAACGGCGCTTTATTTCAACGAAGGCTCATTCGATAGGAAGTTCATAATACCCGCCCCCGTGCAAGCGGATTCTTGGGTTCAATACCAATTTTTTGTAAAGGTACGTTTTTTGATCCGCGGGGTATTAAACCAAACTCCCGAATAAAATTACCTACCTTTCCTATAAATATACCAAGTTATTTTCTTTTCGGCTATATGAAGCAACCCCAAAATTTGAATTTTTTGGAACAGCGCCGCTTTTTGTCAACCCCTTACCTCCCCTTCGGCGGCGGTTACCCGATCTGCCGTTCCCGCGGAGGGGGGCTGCCGGCGTAAAAGGAACAATTCCGAAAAGAAATCTCCCGGGTTTTTGTGATCAAGGCCGGGGGAATTTAAGAGGAGCCCCCCCCGCATAAGCTCGTCCCCGCCCCGGAGGCCGCAATTACCCTCCCGGTCCCCGGGATCAAAGCCCCCGGCTTCCCAGACCGAAACTTCGTATACCGCGGAAGGATCCAGGCCGGTTAAACGGAGGACGAGGGGTTTTGGATGAACCGGGGAAAGGCATTTATAGACCCCCACTATCCCCTGATCCCCGGAAGTGACCATCCAGGCGGCGCAGGAAGAACCGCCGGGGCGCCGGAGTCTTGAGAAACGGCCCTGGTGGAACAGGGACCTATGGGCCTTATAAAAGGCGATATGTTCGGCGATTTCCTTTTTTTCTTTCGGGCTCAATTGGGTGGGATCCAGTTCAAACCCCAAGGCGCCGAAAAAGGCCGTCATGGAACGGAAGGCCAGGGGGCTTTGACCTCGATGGCCGGGAGCCGCCGAAACAGGGGCCCCCAGGGCGCCCAGGGGATAATAGAGGGAAGCCCCCGCCTGGATAGTAAGCCGTTCCAGGGCGCCGGTATCATCGCTCAACCAGCCCTGGGGGGCAAAGGAGAGAAACCCCGGGTCAAAACACCCTCCGCCGCCGGCACAAGGCTCAAAGAGGATCTGGGGAAAAGCGTTGGTGAGCCGGGCATAAAGGTCGTACACTCCCAAACAGTAGCGGTGAAAAAATTCCCCCTGCCGGTGGGGGGGCAGGGAAGGGCTCCAGGGCCCGGTTATGGAACGGTTCATATCCCACTTGATATAAGAAATCGGGGCGGATGCCATAAGCTCCGACAAAACGGAAAAAAGATGATCCACCACCTCTTTCCGGGACATATCCGGAACGTAGCGCTGACCTTCCCCGGCTCCGGGGCGGTCGGGAAGCCCGACGGCCCAATCGGGATGGGTTTCAAAAAGCCGGCCCGTGAGGCCGGCCGTGTCCGGTTCAATACAAAGGCCGAATTTGAGCCCCTTACCGGTTATGGCTTGGGCCAAAGCGGAAATCCCCTGGAGGAGCTTCCGGGTACCCGGGACCCGGTCTCCCCGGGAGGCGGCATCCTCATCCCCGGAACCGAACCAGCCGTTGCCCAGTACAAAAAGCTCTATCCCCAATTCGCCGGCAACACCCGCCGCCTCCAGGAGCTTCTTTTCGGTAAAACCACCCTCGGTCCCTTCCCAACCATTAAGGAGTACCGGCCGCTCCCGGTCCCGCCAGCCCCCCCAGACAAGCCGGGTACGGTATAAGCGGTGGTATTCCTGGGAAAGCCGGTTTATCCCCCCGGCGGAATAGGCCATTATGACCTCCGGGGTATCAAAGATCCCCTTGGGGGGCAATTCCCAGGAAAAGGTTTCGGGGTTGATCCCCATTCTGATTCGGGTAAGGTTATAGGAATCAACCTCGGCGGAGGCAAGGAAATTACCGGAATATAAGAGGCTGAAGCCGACGGCTTCCCCCTGGAACTCATCGGCGTGGGGCCGTTTGAGGAGGAGGAAGGGGTTCTGCCCGTAACCGGATATTCCCCGGAGGCTGCCCACCTCCCGGATCCCCGGTATTAAGGGGTGTTCGGCAACCTGAAACTCCCGGCCCCCGGCCCCGGTAAGGGTTACCAGGTTCCAATCCGAATCGGGGAGGTCCAGGTTGAGGCTCATGACGTTTTTGAGGGTAACCCGCCGGTTCCCCCCGTTGATGATCCGGGTATGCCGGGCCAAACAATTAAAGGATGTAAAAATAGAATAATACAAAATTATTTGGACCCCCGACAGGGCGTCAAACAATTCAATCTCCAGAGTACAGGCCTCTTCCTCATCCTCAATATAGGTCGACGGCAGCCCGGGGATCCCCGGTTTTCCTATGCTGATCTGATAGGCGGTATATTCCGGCTCAAGCGCCGAGGAACCGTTTTCCAATACCGCGGTAAAGGCAGGGTATTTATAGTCCCCGCCGCCGTAAAGGGGATATTCAAACCGCGGGGCGCTTCGGGGGTTATTCAAAAATCCGCAAAAAGGAACCGGAGATAAAAGGGGGTAGGTTCGTTCCGGATTAAGGGATACCCCGCAGTACACCTGTCCGATATATCCATTGTCAAGAACCTTTATAATATAACTAAAGGAATCATTATACAGATGGAATTCCCTGGTCTCATGATCATAACGTATGGGCATACTATAAACATATCACGCTCCAGGCCAAAAATAAAGCCCCAGAGGGAGTTTAGCCCCCAGAGGGGGTTTCAGGCCCCTGGGGTAGGGCAAGGGGAGGGAGGGCCGCGCCCTCCTTTGACATCTGCAGCTCAGGGCGCGCCGATGTCAACCGGGGATGCGGCCCTCCCGCCCGCCCCGGGCGCCTGAAGGGGCCTATGCCCCCCTTTTATGGGGGCTTGTATAAATATACGTCCAGGGTCTGACCCTTTTCATATATTTATGCAAGAATGCGTCCAACTCCGACCATTTACGTATATTTATGCAAAAAACGGACGCTCCCCGAGCCGCATCTGTCGAAGGGGAGCGCGGATTTTTCTACCCCCGCCCTTTTACGGGGGCATAAAACCCCCTATGGGGGTGATGAGGACCTTATCAATACGGTTTCCTTCCATGGCGATAATTTTAAAGCGGAACCCCTTCCATTCAAAGCACGCGCCGTTTTTGGGGATCTCCCCGGCCAGGCTTAATATAAAACCCGCCAGGGTATGGTAATCCTGATGATCTCCTGAGAGGCTGCTCAAGGAGAAGGTTTTGGCGATATCGTCGATATTGACGCTCCCCTCGGCCAGGTAGGTGCCGTCTTCCTGCCGGAGGATATCGTCTTTTTCACGGGTGGAATCGGAAAGCTCCCCGACTATCTCTTCGACCAAATCCCGGACGGAAAGGACCCCGGAAAAACCGCCGTATTCGTCTATGACAAAAATAAGATCCGTGTCCCCCTGTTTAAAGGCTTCAAAGGCGTTAAGGGCGGTCATGGTTTCCGGGACAAAACGGGGGGGCCTGAGGATGGCTTTAAGGCCCTTCCAGGGTTCCTCCAAAAGGGAAAGGAAAATATCCTGAACGTACACCAATCCTACCACATTGTCCAGGGTTCCGTCGGCCACGGGGAAACAACGCTGATCCCGGAATTCCAGGGCGGCCCTTCGGGATTCTTCCGGGCCGGCGTTGATATCCAGCCAGGTTATCTCCGACCGATGGGTCATAAAGGTCCCCACCGGCCGATCCCCCAGGTAAAAGACCCCTTCCACCATGGTCCGTTCCCTGCTTTCCACAATACCGGACTTTTCTCCCTCCCTCAGGGCTATCCGGAATTCATCCTCGGTGATCTCCGGTTCCGGGGTGCCCTTCAGGCGAAAAACCGCCCGGATCAAGGTTGAACCCCGGGCCGACAGGAGGATCAGGGGTGTTGAAAGGAAGGTTAAAACCTCGATAAAGGGAAGGAAGGCGGCGGCGATTGCTTCCGGGGCCAGGAGGGCAAGCCGCTTAGGGAGGAGAATCCCCAAAAGCGCGGTCCCCAGGGTCAGGCCCCCTACCACCAGGACAAACGCCAATATCCCCCCCAGGGGGCCGGTCCCCCCCCGGGCGGTAAAAGCCGATCCCAGGGCCGGGACGAGCCCCATTCCCCCCAGGACGCCGGTGAGGATCTCCAAAAAGCCGATCCATATTTTAAAGGAAACCAGGGAGGGGCTGATATTTTCCACCCGCTCCAGGACCTTACGGTATTTTTTATTACCCTCCTCGGCCTTTACCCGGAGCCGGGACTTTCGGACAGAACCCAGGGCGGTTTCCACCAGGGAGACAACCCCGTTAAACACCAGTAACCCTAAAATTAAAACTATTTCCCCCAGGACCCCCGGACCTATTCCGTACATGGGGGCTCGATTTCCTGCCGGGTCAGGGGCCGGACTATATACACTCCGGCCTGGGAGGTTTCCAGGGTTTTGTTTTTACCGTCCGGGGTCAGGTCTCCAAAGATCTGAACAATAGGAAACCGGGGGTTTTCCGGGTTCACATCAACTACCTGACCTTTTTTGTTGTCGGAGAGAAGAACGTATAACCCAATGGGATAAATGGAAAGGGAAAACACCAGCGCCCGGATTATGGTTTCGTCGTACCGTTTCCCCTCATTTTTAAGGAGATCCAACATCCCCGTATAGCCATCCTTAGCCTCCTTGTAGGGCCGCCCGGCGGTAAGGGCCTCGTAGGAGCAGGCCACGGCGATGATCTTCGCGTAGAGGCTTATCTTATCCCCGGTTAATTTTTGGGGATACCCCTCGCCGTTTTCCCGTTCATGGTGTTCCAGGACGGCGATACTTACCGGCAGGGGGAAATCAAAGGATTTGAGCAGTTTATAACTCAGAATAGGATGGGTACGGATCGCCTTCCATTCCTGGGGTGAGAGGAGCCGCTTATTGATATAAATCTGCGGGGGCAGCTTGATCATCCCGATTTCATGGAGCAGGGCGGCAGCCCCCAGTTCAATAAGCCGGTGATAGGGTAATTTAATATAATAACCGATAACAACGGAGATAATTGTTGATTTTACCGCATGGGAGGTCAGGTAGTTTTGTTCCGGTTTTGGTTCGACCACCCGGAGTATCCGGAGCAGGAAACGGTACTCCGCCTTTATAAAGACACAAACCTCCTTGATTTTTTCCACCACCTCTTTATAATTAAGCTCCCCCTTAATGACCACATCGGTAAAAAGGTTTTCTGCGTATTCAACAAAGGTATTATAAAAGACTTCGGCCTGTTTTATCTTTTCCCGGTCGGTTAACGCCCCGGTTTCAGCGGGTTCTTCCTCGGAAACAAAAGCAGCTTCATCCTCAGGATGATAATCCGTCCGGTATTCCCCATCGCTTAAGATTTCCTTAAACCTCCACTTTAAAAGAACATTACGGGTGTCCATGGTAAAGGGCGTTTCCGGGGCGATCAAAACAAAACGGTTGTCCAGATAAACCGGTTGGGAAAAATACGTGTGAGGAGGAATACCATTAACCGGAAATTTTTTCATTGTCGATCCATAACTTGTAGTCTACTATAAGTTTCGGTAATAATATACTATTTGTTAAGGGTTGCTGAAAACTTCAGTCTTGAAGGGTTCATTTACACAAAAAGCATGACCGATTCCGTTTGCTTAACGTATCTCCAATTATTGATTTAGGGAGTTTTGAAACAGGTCCGGCTTATCCTTAAATCAGCGGAATTGTGGCTTGAACGTATTTTCTTTATACATAGAGGCTGTTCCAAAACTTCAGTTTTTGGAACAGCTTCCTTGGATTTAAGAGAAAAACCGGGGCTTTTGACCGGTTTTTCCAAGAGCCTGTTCCAAAACCGTGCGCGTTAGCGCACA